>DATJPN010000075.1:0-24667 GCA_035506335.1 Steroidobacteraceae bacterium
GGGGTTCTTTCTGACCAGCGCCATCATCCTCTGGTGGGTACGGATGTACCGCCGGGCGCGGGCGCTGGGGCTCGGCACCCATGTTGCCTGGGCATTTGCCGCGGCAATATGGCTGTACCTGGTGCTCGGCTTCATCCGGCCGATACTGATGGGGCATTGGAGCGAGGCGGTGCCGTTCGGGATCTTTCCGCATCTGGACTGGACCGCGGCATTCTCGATCCGCTATGGCAATCTCTTCTACAACCCGTTCCACATGCTCTCGATCGCGTTCCTGTACGGATCGGCACTGCTGTTCGCGATGCACGGCGCGACGATACTCGCCGTGAGCCGCTTCGGCGGCGAGCGTGAGATCGAGCAGATCGTAGATCGCGGCACGGCGGCGGAGCGGGCGGCGTTGTTCTGGCGCTGGACGATGGGCTTCAACGCGACGGTCGAGTCGATTCATCGCTGGGCATGGTGGTTTGCGGTGCTGTGCCCGCTGGTCGGCGGCATCGGTATCCTGCTGACCGGCACAGTGGTGGACAATTGGTACCTGTGGGCGGTCAAGCACCACGTGGCGCCTTCGTACCCGCAGGTGTTCCCGACCGTTCGGGACCCGTCAGTGACTGGAGGTGCCCCGTGAAGCAGCGAATCATGAAGCTCACCGGCGAGGCAGCCCTGTTGGCTGCTGCGCTACTGCTGGCCGGCTGCGATCGTCCGCCGGTCGAGACCACGCAGATCGGTTACCGCGGCGTCGCGATGGAACTCGTGGAAAACCCCCGCGTCGTTGCCGCCAAGCACGCGGCGAACACGCTTCCCCCGGTGATGGCGGCGGTTCCGGAGGGTGGCCCGACTGCCGGCAGCGTCTACAAGAACGTGCAGGTGCTCGGTGACCTCAGTGCGGCCGAATTCGCCCGCACCATGGTCGCGATCACCGCCTGGGTCGCCCCTCCTGGCCAGAGCTGCGCATATTGCCACGGCTCCGGCGGGGACCTGGCCAGCGATGCGCTCTATACCAAGGTCGTGGCCAGGCGCATGCTGCAGATGGTGCGGCAGATCAACGGCAAATGGCACAGCCATGTGGGTGCCACCGGCGTGACCTGTTTCACCTGTCATCGCGGCAAGTCGGTGCCCGCATTCATCTGGTTCGACGACCCCGGCCAGCCGCATCTCTCACTCATGGCCGGGAATCGTGCCGGGCAGAATGCACCCTCGCCAACCGTGGGCCTGACTTCGCTGCCGAACGATCCCTACGGACGCTTCCTCGAGAACACCACCAATCCCGCGATCCGGGTGGTCTCCACCCATCCGCTCGCCCAGTCCCCGGGTGGTGCCTCGATCAAGGATGCAGAGGCGTCGTACGGTCTCATGATGGCGATGTCCGAATCCCTCGGCGTCAACTGCACGTTCTGTCACAACAGCCGCTCCTTCACCGATTGGACCGCCAGCACGCCGCAGCGGGTCACGGCGTGGTATGGGCTGCAGATGGTGCGTGCACTCAACACGGGTTTCCTGGAGCCGCTGGCCTCGACCCTGCCGCCGTTTCGGCACGGTCCGAAAGGGGACGGTCCGAAACTCGACTGCATGACCTGCCATCAAGGCGTAAACAAGCCGCTGTACGGACAGTCGATGCTGAAAGACTATCCGGCGCTGGTGGAGCACGCTGTGTCATCGGCCCCGACGCCCTGATCGGGCGGCACGAGAGTGCCTGCGCCGGTCAGGCCAGGGCGATCAGGCGACGTCGTCCCAGGATTGCCGGACCAGGCTCGGCGCCGGCGCGGACGGGATGGGGAGCGGCGCAGCATCCCGGCGCAGACTCCACTGCCACAGCTTTTCCGTGCGCAGCGGTAACACCAGGAACCAGTGCTCCAGAAGGCCGAGGCCCGTCAAGGTCGCCAGAATGGTATCGGCGGTGGCCGCAGCTGCCGTGGTATCCGTTGCCGCCGCCCTCACGAAGGTGGCGCACGCCAGTGTGCCGAGGGTGACCGATAGCGGGAACAGCAGATTCATGGGCCGACGCCGGAACATGCTCGCGAGATAGCGGATGTGCCGGGGAAGATATGCCTCTCCCAGGTTCGGCACGCCCAGGAACAGATTCAGCTTTGCACTCTGGCGCATCGCCCAGAGCACCAGGAACGTCTCCCACCCGACCCGGTTCGCTCCCGTACCGGTCAGCGCAAAGACGCAACCGGCAACGGCGAGTATCGCGACTTCGTGATACAGGATCGCGCTGATCGCATGTCCCAGGTGCGGCAGCCCCGCGCATCCGGATGGACAGGCGTGGCGTTGCGGCCCGGTCAGGAATCCCATCAGGAAACTCATCTCGAGCCAGCCCCACACGGCGATCGTCGCGGTGAACCCCTCGTAGATCGCGGAGACGGTGGCGGTTTGCGCCGTGGCGTGCAGAGTCGCCAGGGCCGCCGCCATGACAGCGCTCGCGACCGCCAGACTTGGCAGAAAGGTCCGAGGGGGCAGGCGGTTCAGGAACAGGATCAGCCCCGTCGTGGTCCACCACACGGCGGCGGTGTACAGCAACGGCGACAGCATGCTGGACATGGCCCGCGTCTGAGCGAGCCGATCCTTTTACCAGGCCGGACGCAACGTGATCCGGGAGGGCAGCGCGTTGGGCCTGACCGGCAACAGGTAGAGCCGAAGGAAGCTGACGCCCACGGCGACGGCGAGCCCCGCCACCTTGATCTTCTGCAGGATTCCGCCGGTCTTCCTCGCATGCTCGATCGAGGTCATCAGGTGCAGCACGCGCCTGAGACCTGCGGCAAAAGCCGGGTTGTCGATATCGAGCGTCAGCGGGAAGACCTGCCTGGAAATCTCGGTGGTGATGCGAAATACCTGAAAGTCGTACTGCGTCGGATCGAGACCAAAGGCCGCGTGCAGCTCCGGGCGACCATGATCGCGCACGTACATCGTCGTGAATACGGCCAGCAGGAAGAAGCGGATCCACAGCTTGTTCAGGCCCCTGAGCAGGTGCGGCTGCGCGCGCATCAGAAGCGCAAAGGCCTCCCCATGGCGGAATTCGTCGTTGCACCAGCGGTCGAACCAGCGGAAGATCGGATGGAAGCGCCGTTCCGGATGCCGCTCGAGCTGGCGATATATGGAGATGTAGCGCGCGTAGCCTATTTTCTCCGACAGGTAGGTTGCATACAGGATGAACTTCGGGCGGAAATAGGTGTATTTCTTTGCCCGGGTGAGGAATGCCAGATCCACTCCCAGTCCGAAGTCCTTCAGCGACTTGTTGATGAACCCGGCGTGGCGGCTTTCATCGCGCGCCATGAGGCCCATCAGCTCACGCAGGTCCGGATTGGAGAACTTGCGGCGCATCTCGCTGTAGAGAATGCAGCCGGAGAACTCGGCAGTCACCGAGCTGACCAGGAATTCCAGGAACTCCTGGCGCAGCGCCGGCGACAGCTCCCGGATCTCGCGGGTGAATGACGCGTCGCGCTCGAAGTGCTCGCCGTTCGCGTCGGCACGGAACTCCGCCATCATCTGGTCCCACTCGGCGCGCACCGGGGAGATGTCGATGCGATCCATCGCCGCGAAGTCGGTGCGGTAGAAATGTGGGCTCAGCAGCGTGCTGGCTTCGGCGCGCTGCGTCGCCTCCGCGGCGGTCGCGATGGCGGCTACGGCATTCATGGCGGACTCTCCTCAGGGATTCGAAGCATGGCGATGGAAGTGGAATGCATGACGCTCAGGAACGGTCGACGGAGGCCGTCAGCAACCGGGCGAACACATCGAAGTTGCTCGCACCGAAGACCTCAAGGTTGATCTGACGGCCGATGGCCGGATCCGTGATCGACAGCCGCCCGTCGGCCCAGCGCGTCAGAACAAAGGGCGTCTGGGCGCCGATCTCGAAGCTTCGGCGTTCGCGCACCATCCCGCGCAGCACCCCGCGCAGGAAGCCGTTGGTCCCGGGCGCCAGGAGCGCGATTCGGCGCTGCACCTCGGCATCATAGACCGCGATGCTGCCGTCGCGCTGATCCTCGAACTTCAGCTGGCGCTGCTTCACGACGGCGGCCGTGGGCATACGCGTGGTACCGACGTCGGCAAACCGGCCCATCGCGGCCATTCCGATCGAGAGCGCGATCAGGACGGCGGCACCAAGCAGAGCCGCCCGCGGAAAGGGACGCTCTGCAAAGGGATCGCTCATGACATCTCCTTGAATCAGGCGACGGCACGATGGCCGGTCTGGAGCCTTTCACTGCTGCGCGCAGGCGGGGCGGAACTGGTGATGATGTCGGGCGCGCCCGAGGCGAGTGCGTCGGCAGATATGGCGGCTTTGAGCTGGGCGGCAACCTCGCGGGCCTGCGGCAAGGCCCGGAGCATCGGCTGGGGCGACGCGTAGCGCCATGGCCGCACGTGCGGCCAGGTGAGGAGGTATCCGAGCCGCGCGCCGCCGGTGATTCCCAGCGCAATTTCGCCATACCCGTGTCGATCCAGTCGCAGGTCGGCCGAGCCGATGCTGCTGAAGGGAACGTTCACGCTCATCGGCAGCGCGATACCATGTCGGATCACGATCCGGTGGCTGGTGAGGGTGTACACCGTGCACCGCGCGCACAGGTAGGCCAGCAACATGAGAAGTCCGAGCACGAATGCACCGAGCAATGCCAGCCAGCCGCAGCCGCGCAGAATGCCCGCCACCGTCACGCCGGTATCGGATGCGTAGTCGTCGGCAAGACGCCAGAGCATCAGAATGCCGAAGTACAGGGCCACCTTGCGGGTATGGAAGGCGCGGCGCGCCAGAATGGTCCAGTGTGGAGCGCCCTGCCACAACAGCTGCTCTCCGGGCGGCAGCCGCTCCGGCAGTCCGAGAACCGGCTCGGCACCGTCGAACTCGCTCACAGCAATGGCTCCGCCCGGGACGCCTCGGCGTACAGGGTGCCGGCGCCGAAGTATGCGGTGACCCGGTCTTCCTCGGCGAGCGTAATGTGGTCGCCTGCGGCGATGGCGGGCACCGCGGCGAATTGCGACCCGAGGATGGAGCGTACGACCACTCGATTGCGGTAGGTATCGATCCGCGCCATCGGCATGGGTACGAGCACCGTGCGCGTACCGTCGTTCAGCGTGACCTCCAGATACCGGATCATCGGCTCGGCGCGGTCGACCCAGAGATCGGTGACGGTGCCGCCCCTCTCGCCATCGGCACCGACGGCGCTCATGCCCCGCGGATCCGGATCCTGGGCTGCCACACTGAATCCGGGGGCATTGCGCAGGGGTACGATCAGCGGTCCGCCATCGAGTGCCCGCTCGGGGTGATTGGCGCGAAGGGCGTAGGCACCGGGTCCGACGCCATCCATCATCGGGTCGCCGGTGGGCTCCAGAGGAGAGCCGGGGCCGCCGGCGGTGGGTACCGCGGCGATCGGGCCGCCGTCCTTCGCGGGATCGGGCGCCAGAACAGTGCGGCCGTCGGCGAGGCGGAACGCCTTCGGCGCCGGTACGGCGGGGAACCCCTGGACCTTCACCCGCCCGTTGTCGTTCTGCAGCGGGTAGCCTTCGCGCTTGTCCTCACGCCGCAGATAGATGATGAGTGCGATGAAGAACACCCAGAACCCGTACAGGGCGAGCTGGGCAACGTCGATGTAGCCGGTAATTGCGCCGTTAGTCATTGCTATGTCCCCATTAGAAGCGAAGCCTCAACCAGGAAGCCCCGCGATTCCGAAGGCCGATGAAGAACCCGGCTCGACCCGGCGAGCCCCCTTGACGAGCGGCCCGATGGCCACCAGTGCAGCAAACAGCAGGGCGATTTCGATGTGGTATACGACGCCGTAACTGGTTTCCGGTCCGGACATCGCGGTCCCGAGCACGCCATGGGCTGCGAGCCCCGCGATCACGTCACGAATCAAGCCGCCCGCCGCAATCGATAGCCCCATCGCGGTTGCCTGCACCGCGCCCCACGCGCCGAGCGCGAGCCCTGTTTCGCCGTCGCGCTCGCGACTCATGGCGCAGGCGAGGGTGCCGACGCTGAACAGTCCCGCGCCGAATCCGATGCAGGTGGTGCCTGCGCGGAACAGCAGCGGCGAAGACAGCGGTGCCGCAAAAATCACCGCGGAAAATGCCGGAATTCCGATCAGTGCGCCGATCGCAGCCAGCTTGTGCGGATCCATGCCGCCACCGAGCAGCCGCGCCGCCAGAGCAAAGGCGCACAGTGATCCGAATGCCAGCAGCGCGGTGAGCACCGTGGTCGCGCTGACATTGAGGCCGAGGACCTGTGCGCCGTAGGGCTCGATGACGACTTCCTGCATGCAGAATGCCGCGGTGCCGAGGCCGACGGCGATCAGAAATCGCGGCGCATGCTGATGCCCGAGGAATCTGGCCCAGGACTCACGAAACGGCGCGATCGGTCCCGACTGCGCGGCCAGCGCGGGATTGCGCGCTTCCTGCTTCCACAGCGCGATCCCGTTGAGCAGCAATGTCAGCATGGCCGAGCCCTGCACCACCTTGATCAGACGCAATTGCGAGAAGGTCTCCAGCAGCAGTCCGAGCGTGAGTCCGCCTGCAACCATGCCGGCCAGGAGCATCACATACAGAAGTGCCACCACGCGTGGTCTCACGGCCGCCGGCGCCAGATCCGTCGCGAGCGCGAGCCCGGCGGTCTGTGCCGTCTGCATTCCTGCGCCCACCAGCAGGAATGCCAGCGCCGCGCCGGCCTGGCCGAAAATGGCAGGGCCGTGCGTATCGCCCGACAGGACGATCAGCGCGAAGGGCATGATGGCCAGCCCGCCGAATTGCAGCAACGACCCCATCCATAGATACGGCACGCGTCTCCAGCCCAGTACCGATCGATGATGGTCCGAGCGAAAACCGATGAACGCCCGCAGCGGCGCCACGAACAGCGGCAGACCCACCATCAGTGCGACCAGCCAGGTCTGCACACCCATCTCGATGATCATCACGCGATTGAGCGTGCCGATCAGCAGCACGGTGACCATGCCGACCGACACCTGGAAGAGCGAGAGGCGCAGCAGTCGCCCGAGAGGGAGCTCGAGGGTGGCTGCATCGGCAAATGGCAGGAAGCGGGTACCGACCCGCATCCAGCCTCGCGTCAGGCGCGCACCCACGGCACTCATCGGCGTACCAGCTCCATGGCTTGCGAGGTGTAGAAGCCGCTCGACACACAGAGGCTGCGCTCCGGCTGCCACTGCGCAAGTGCCGGCTCACGCGCCATCCGCCGCCGCAATTCCGACTCCCGTACCGGCTCGATCGCCGGCGCGCGATCGCTTCGCGGGAATAACCTTCCCACGGCGTGCATGGCCAGCAGTAGCGCGCTGCTGGGTGCGAAGGTGAACAGGAGGTTGTACCGGGTCCGTGACGCCAGCCCCGCGAGTTCCCGAACGACATCGGCCGCCCGGTAGTGGATGAGTGAATCCATGGCGACGACGTGATCGAAGTCGCCAAGGGACTTCAGAAACATGTCACCGGACCGGAACTGAACCGAACCGGGGTGCAGATCCTGCGGAAGGCGTGACTGCGCGAGCGCCAGCAGTTGGGGTGAAAGGTCGATTGCCGTCACCTGGGCCCCGCGCCGGGCGGCTTCCACTGCCAGCGCTCCGGTGCCGCATCCGGCATCGAGCAGGCGGCGTCCCCGAAGATCAAGGGGCAGCATGTCCAGCAGATGCCGCCGCATCCGGTCCCGGCCCGCTCTGACGGTCGCCCGGATCCGCCCCAACGGCGCATCGGAAGTCAGCCGCGCCCAGGCATCCTTCGCGGTCCTGTCGAAGTAGGTCTGAAGTTCGGCCCGACGTTGTTCAAGTGTCGCGGTAGCCATCAGTCGAACCCCAGCAGGTCAAAGATATCGCGATCCTTCATCGGCTCGGCTATGAGCGGATCGGTTCCATCCCACAGACACTGCGCGAGACGCAGGTACTCGGTCTTGACGAGCTCGAGCGCCGGAGTCGAATCCATCTCGAACAGCGTGGATTTCTTCAGGCGGCTGCGCCGGATGTCATCCAGATCCGGGAAGTGCGCCATCGTGCGCAGGCCGACCCGCTGGTTGAAGCGATCGATCTGGTCGGTGCCCGCGCTGCGGTTGGCGATCACTCCGCCCAGGCGCACGTTGTAGTTGCGCGCCTTCGCCTGAATCGCCGCGACGATGCGATTCATTGCGAAAATCGAGTCGAAGTCATTCGCCGTAACGATCAGTGCCCGTTCGGCGTGCTGGAGCGGGGCCGCAAAGCCGCCGCAGACCACATCACCGAGCACGTCGAAGATCACGACGTCCGTCTCCTCGAGCAGGTGGTGTTCCTTGAGCAGTTTCACCGTCTGACCGACGACATAGCCACCGCATCCGGTGCCGGCCGGCGGGCCCCCGGCCTCGACGCACATCACCCCGTTGTAGCCGCGGAAGACGAAGTCCTCGGCGCGCAGTTCCTCGGCGTGGAAATCCACTCCCTCCAGGACATCGATCACCGTCGGTACGAGCGACTTGGTCAGCGTGAAGGTCGAGTCATGCTTCGGATCGCAGCCGATCTGCAGCACCCGTTTGCCCAGTTTCGAGAAGGCGACGGAGAGATTCGAAGAGGTGGTGCTCTTGCCGATGCCGCCCTTGCCATACACCGCGAAGACCTTGGCGGAGTGCGAACCCGGCTCGGTGTGCAGCGACACCTGCATGCTCCCTTCGCCGTCTGGCGGAGTGGACTTGCGCTTTATCGCTGCCATCGGAATCGTCATCGTACTCATGCGGCTACCCCTTCGAAGACCCCTTCAATCCGATCCTCGAGTTCCTCGCCGGCGCGGCGCAGGGCCTCGAGGGTCTCCGGGTCCGGTTCCCAGTAATGTCGATCGCTTGCCTCCAGCAGTCGGCTCGCGACCTTCGCCGAGGCGGTCGGGTTCAGTGCTGCCAGCTGCTCTCGCATCTTCGGATCGAGCACGTAGGTCTGGGTCAGCTGCTTGTAGACCCAGGGCGCGACCTGTCCGGTGGTCGCCGACAGGCCGACCGTGTTGGTAATGTGGGTCTCGATCTGGCGCACTCCCTCGTACCCGTGCGCGAGCATCGCCGTGTACCACTTGGGGTTCAGCATGCGGGTGTGTGTTTCGATCGATACCTGCTCGCCCAGGGTGCGGACCTGGGCGCGGCCCTGGGTCTGATCTCCGACATACACCATCGGACTCAGACCGCCCTTGGATTGGCGTACGGCGCGGCTGATTCCACCGAGCGTGTCGAAGTAATGGTCCACCGTGGTGAGCCCGAGCTCGACCGAATCGAGATTCTGATAGGTGACCGCCACGTCTGCCAGTACGCGCTTGAGCAGCGCCGACTGTTGCACCGCCACGCCCTTGCGCCCGAAGGCGAAGCACTTGCGGCGCATGAACGTGCCGGCCAGCTCGTCTTCATCCTCCCAGCGGCCGTTATCGATGAGGTGATTGACATTGGCTCCGTATGCGCCCTCGCAGTTGCCAAAGACGCGCAGGGCGGCTGTTTCCAGATCGCACCCCTGGGCGGCCTGATCGCGCAGCGCGTGTTTGCGCACGAAATTCATCTGCTCGGGCTCATCGGCGCCGGCTGCCAGGAAGGCGGCCTCAGCGAGCAGACGGATCTGCAGCGGCAGCAGATCGCGAAAGATGCCCGACAGCGTCACGACCACGTCGACCCGTGGCCGCCCGAGCTCGGCAAGGGGAATCAGGGACGCGCCGGCGAGGCGACCATGGCCGTCGAAGCGCGGGCGGGCACCAAGAAGCGCCAAAGCCTGGGCGATCGCGGTGCCTTCGGTCTTGAGATTGTCCGTGCCCCACAGCACCAGTGCGATCGACTCCGGCAACGGCCGGCCATTGGCCATGTAGGTATCGAGCAGCAGCTTTGCCTGAGCCGCCCCCTCGCGCACGGCAAAAGTGCTCGGGATCCGGAACGGGTCGAAGCCGTGCAGGTTGCGCCCGGTCGGAAGGACGGCGGGCGAGCGCAGGACGTCTCCGCCGGCCACCGGGCGGATGAAGCGCCCGTCGAGTGCCCGCAGCAAGGCCGGCAGCTCGGTTTGTTCGGCGAGTTGGGCGGCTATGGCCGCCAATGCGCGATAGCTTTCCAGGCGCTCGGCCGAGCGGCCGGTCGCGCCTGCGTGTACGCGCACCGGATCCTCTCCTGCGACCAGAGCTGCCGCATCGCGCGGATCGAGTGCCATATCGTGGCTCGCCTGGGCGATCGCGCACAGCATGCTCGCGCGCGTGGCGGCCGACAGCGGCGCGCCGAGCACGTGCAGACCTTCAGGAATAAGGGTGTATTCCAGCTCGAGAATGCGGGCGGAAAGTGCGGCAACTCGATCGGCAGCGGCATCTCCCCAGGCAGGCTCGGCGCTTGCCAGCTCGACCGCCGCCGCCTGTGCCTGAAGCAGCGGCACCAGCGCTGCGCGCTGGCAATCCTCCGCCGGGTCCAATCCGTTCCACTTGCCGATCGTCTCCTTCAGGTCCAGCAGGCCGCGGTAAAGTCCGGCGTGCGCAACCGGTGGTGTCAGGTAGCTGACCAGCGTCGCGGCCGCGCGCCGCTTGGCGATCGTGCCTTCAGAGGGATTGTTGGCTGCATAGAGATAGACGTTCGGAAGATCCCCGATCAGGCGATCCGGCCAGCAGCTGCCCGACAATCCGGTCTGTTTGCCGGGCATGAACTCCAGCGCGCCATGCGTGCCGAAATGCAGCACTGCGCTGGCGCCGAAGTCCTCGCGGATCCAGCGGTAGAAGGCACTGAACGCATGCGTCGGTGCGAAGCCCCTCTCGAACAGAAGGCGCATCGGATCCCCCTCGTACCCCAGGGAGGGTTGCACGCCGACGAAGACATTCCCGAAGGTTGCACCGAGGACGAAGATCGAGCGGTCATCGGACTGCTGCCGCCCCGGTGCCGGGCCCCATTGCGCCTCGATTTCGCGCAGGTGGCGTTCGCGGCGAACGTGATCATCGACGCCGATCCGGCAGTGAACGTTGGCATGCGCACCGAAGCGCTGCGCGTTGCCGTTGACTATCTGATCCCGCAGCGCGTCCACATCGTGCGGCAGGGTCACCTGGTAGCCGTCCTCGCGCAGGGCCCGCAGCGTATTCCATAGCGACTCGAACACGCTGAGATAGGCCGCCGTGCCGGTGTTGCCTGCATTGGGCGGGAAATTGAAGATGACGATG
Source organism: Steroidobacteraceae bacterium (assembly GCA_035506335.1). Classification (GTDB taxonomy): domain Bacteria; phylum Pseudomonadota; class Gammaproteobacteria; order Steroidobacterales; family Steroidobacteraceae; genus DAIDKA01. Next base: position 11,086 of record DATJPN010000075.1, read on the forward strand.
GCCAGCTTGCGATCCGCGTGTGCCTGGCGCCGCAGGCGCACCAGCTTGTCGACTCTGGCCGCCAGCATGCCCGCCCGCTCTTCGTGGACCTGCATGTCGCGCGATTGCGTGGCGGACCGACCGCCGAACACCATGCTCCCGGTGGAGCCGTCGAGCTCGGGTATCGCGACCATGATCGTCGATTCGACCGGCAGCAGCCCTCGCTCCGAACTCTCCCACGCCTCGAGCGTCTGGAACTCGACCGGGTGTGCGACCAGATAGGGAACGTCCAGCCGTGCCAGGATCCTTTCGGCAGCGCCCGCATCGTTGTACGCCGGGCCACCGACCAGCGAAAAGCCCGTGAGGGAAATCAGGGCCTGAATCCGGCTGCGGCCGGCGTGCATGAAATACTGCTCGATCGCCGGCTGCGCATCCAGGCCGCTGGCAAACGCGGGTATCACCTTCAGGCCGCGCGCCTCCAGCGCGGCAATCACACCATCGTAGTGGGCCGTGTTGCCGGCGAGTACATAGGAGCGCAGGACCAGTAGCCCCACGGCGCGCTCGCTGCCTGGTCCACCGACGCCGGGAAGCTGCTCGAGACGGGACGTGACCCGATGCTTGAGCCGCGGGTGATACAGTCCAACTTCCGGGTATTCGACCGGCGGGTCGGCCTTCACGATGCCGCGCAGGCTCCGGCGCTCACCAGCGGCGTAGCGGTCCACCAGCAGTCTCACGAGGTTCACCAGGTTGCTCTCGGAGCCGGCGAGCCAGTACTGCAGGGTCGTGAAGTACGCACGCACGTCCTGCGCCGTTCCCGGAATGAAACGCAGAAGTTTCGGGATTCTGCGCAGCATCTTCATCGTCTGGGCGCCGGTGTTGCCTCCGGTGCGCGGCTTGGGGCGCAGCCTCTTCAGCAGTGCGAGAGCGCCACCGCGGCTGCCACCGCCCATGGAGAAATCGCCCATTCGGGTCAGGCTGGTGACCTCGCCTGCGCACATCGCGCACACCATCGCGTCGCAGTGGTCACGGCGCGCCGTCAGCGCCTCGAGCACGGGGCGGAAGTGATCCTCCAGGAACAGCATCGTGGCAATGACGATATCCGCTCGGGCGATGTCGTCGCGCGCCCGCTGCAGGGCGGCCTCGTTGTCGCAATATTCAGCCGCGGCATGAAGGCTCAATGACAGTCCGAGATAGTTGCTGCGCAGTTGCCCGCCGGCGCGCGCCGCGGCGGAGGCCAGGTGCGGATCCATCGTGATCAGCACGACGCGTATCGGTGTGCGATCAACGATTGAAATGCGCTTTGGCTTCATAAAGCGTCTCCAGAGTTATCAACGGAAGCGCACGTTCGCTGGCGAAACGTTCGGTATTGCGCCGTGCCTTCCCCCGCACGAAAAATGGAATCTTCTGCAGCTCGCGTTCGGCGTCAGTCGACCAGGATGCGGCGATCCCGGCGGCGCTTGCCGCAACGCCTGCGCCGGCATCTGCAGGGGCGTCCGCCCGGGCGGCGGCAGTGCCCAGGTGCGAAGGTGCCGCCGCATCATGGAATTCAAAGTCACCGCGGAACATCGTGAGCAGATGTTCTTCGAGCCCCATCATCAGCGGATGCACCCAGGTGTCGAAGATGACGTTGGTTCCTTCCCATCCCATCTGCGGGGAGTAGCGGGCGGGAAAATCCTGAACATGCACCGGGGCGGATATCACGGCGCAGGGGATCCCCAGGCGCTTCGCGATGTGTCGCTCCATCTGGGTGCCAAGGACGAGTTCGGGCCGCAGCGTGCTCACCTGTGCCTCGACCTGCAGGTAATCGTCCGTGATGAGCGGATCCACACCGTAGAGCTTCGCGGCCTCGCGCACTTCGCGGGCGAACTCGCGGCTGTAGGTGCCCAGGCCCACGACCCTGAAACCCAGCTCGCGGGTGGCAATGCGCGCCGCGGCGATCGCATGCGTGGCATCACCAAAGACGTACACCGTCTTGCCCGTGAGGTAGGTGGAGTCCACGGAGTGGCTGTACCACGGCATGCGGGAAAGACCGATTCCGTCCAGTGCCGGTGTCTGAATCCCTGCGGCGTGACTGACCTCGCGGATGAACTCCCCGGTGGCCCCGTGCCCCAGAGGTACGGTCGTCACCATGGGTTGTCCGAAAGTCCGCGCCAACCAGGCGGCGGCCTGCATTGCGATCTCCGGATACAGGACCACGTTGAAGTCGGCCTCACCGAGCCGCGCGATGTCATCCGGCGCGGCGCCGAGCGGGGCGACTACGGCAACATCGACGCCGATCTGCTCAAGCAGGCGTGTGACCTCCGTCACGTCATCGCGGTGGCGAAATCCGAGCGCCGTCGGACCCAGCACATTGCAGCGCGGCCGTCGCCCGGCTGCGGGCGGCGCGCGCGGTGCGCCGGTGGGCGAGCCCGACGGAGCAGCCAGGGCGCGGACCAGCTGGTAGAAGGTCTCCGAAGCCCCCCAGTTCTCCTTGCGCTGATAGGCCGGCAGCTCCAGCGGGATCACCGGCACCGGCAGATTCAGTGCGCGGGCGAGGCCGCCCGGATCATCCTGGATGAGCTCGGCGGTGCAGGAAGCACCGACGAGCAGCGCTTCGGGACGGAAGCGCTCGTAGGCTTCGCGAACCGCGGACTTGAAGAGGTTCGCCGTGTCACTCCCCAGATCCCGGGCCTGGAAGGTGGTGTAAGTGACGGGCGGTCGCTTCCCGTGCCGCTCGATCATCGTAAACAGCAGATCCGCATAGGTGTCCCCCTGCGGGGCATGCAGCACGAAATGGACCTTGCGCAGCGCCGCTGCGACGCGCATCGCGCCGACGTGCGGCGGGCCTTCATATGTCCAGAGTGTCAGTTGCATGGGTAACTAGATGGCCAGGCGGGTACGTCGCAGCAAGGGGCGCGCGAACAGACCTGCGAGGTCCGCAGCCTGCTCGTATCCATGGATCGGCGTGAAGATCAGTTCGATGGACCATTTGGTGGTGAGCCCTTCGGCCTCCAGAGGATTCGCGAGGCCCAGGCCGCACACCACGAGGTCCGGGCGCAGTTGACGACAGCGCTCGAGCTGGGCATCCACGTGCTGGCCTTCCGTGATCGAAACGTCGGCCGGAAGCAGTGCGAGCTCCTCACTCAGATGGATCCGGTGCAGATACGGTGTCCCGACTTCCGTCAGCTTCATACCCAGCTCGCGTGACAGGAAGCGGGCCAGCGGAATTTCCAGCTGCGAATCCGGAAACAGGAAGACACGCTTCCCGGTCAGCTGCGGGCGTATGGATTCCAGGGCTGCGCGAGCGCGCTGTGACGCCGCCGCCGTAGCGGCTGTGAACACCGTCCCGGCGACGCCGAAGGCGGCGGCGGCCGCTCGCAGCCAGCCGGTCGTCCCTTCCACGCCGAGCGGGAAAGGTGCGGACAGCACCTGTGCACCACGGTTGCGCAGGGCCTGCGCCGTATCGCCGAGAAAAGGCTGGGCCAGCAAGACCTGCGTTTGCGGTCCGATCGCCGGCAGCGTGCAGGCCGAGCGCGGTGGCAGGAAGTCGACCCGGTCGATACCGATGGCGGTGAACAGCCGCCGGAACTGGTCTTCGGCAACATCGGCCAGCGTGCCGACCACCAGCAGCGATCGCGCCTCTGAGGCCTCCAGATTCGGCAATTCGGGCACGAGCGAGGCCAGGCAGGCATCCTCGCCCTGCGTAAAGGTCGTCTCGATCCCGCTACCGGAGTAGTTGAGTATCCGCACGGCGGGTGAGAACTGGCGGGAGAGCCGCTGCGCGGCCCGCGACAGGTCGAGCTTGATGACTTCGGAGGGGCAGGAACCAACCAGGAACAGCAGGCGGATGTCCGGGCGTCGCTCCAGCAGGCGGCTGACGACGCGGTCGAGCTCCGTGTTGACATCGGCGAGTCCCGCCAGGTCCCGTTCATCGATGATTGCGGTGGCGAATCTGGGCTCGGCGAAGATCATGACGCCGGCGGCCGACTGAATCAGATGCGCACAGGTGCGGGACCCGACGACCAGGAAGAAGGCATCCTGGATCTTGCGGTGAAGCCAAATGATTCCGGTCAGGCCACAGAACACTTCGCGCTGTCCGCGCTCTGCGCGTACCTGCGGTACGGCCCTGGGCTGGCCATCCAGCGCTGCCGTGTCCACAACGGCATTCAACGATTCGCTCCTGCCAGCAGCGCGCTACCGGGCGCTCGTGCCGCCGCAATCGAGTCATGCCGTGCGGCCCGGAGCTTCAGGACGAACTGACTCGCGTTGATCAGATAGGCCGCATAGCCCGCGAGCGCGATGAACATCTGCTGCCGGGCACCGAACACGGCGCCAGACAGCGCGATGAGGTACGCCGAGTGCAGCCCGATTACGACCAGGCTCACCACGTCCTCCCAGAAGAATGGCCGGGCGAAAAGATACCGGCCGAACACCGCGCGTTCCCAAAGAGCACCGGTAATCATGATGGTGTAGAGCAGCGCCGTCTTGACCAAGATGGAGGCGGTGGCGGCCCATTGGCCGACGCCAGTTGCCAGGTAGCGAATCACCAGACAGAGGCTGACAAGAAACACGACGAACTGGATCGGGGCCAGAAGTCCCTGAACCACCGTCCAGGGTGAGCGGTCTCTGCGAGCACGTTCGGCGGCGGTGTAGAGGGGGCCACGCATGCTTCTTTCAAGGCTCCGTGTACTGATCTGCGCCCGCAGCGGCTTTGCCGGTGCGTGACGGAACCCTATGCCCCCCGGTCGGGTGTGTCAAGCCGGTGGAACGTTAACGAGAGTTGACAAGTGGTGGGGTCATCGCGTTAGTGTCCGTGGTGTGACCAGCATCTAGGGTGGGAGAGCGGCGCATGGCCGGCGAGCAGCACTCACAGGAGTCCCAGCAGCACTGCGGCTGGTGTGCGCCCGAGGAATTTTCGCTTCCGGCCAGGCGACCCAAGGGTCGACGCCGAGTGCGGCCGGAACTGCGGCGGATCGTGGAAGCCGAAATGATACCGCGCCTGCTGCTGATGGAACGTCCACCCGACAATCCCCGGCCCGCAAGCCCGGGCGCCGCGTTCAGCCTTCAGGAGATTGAAGAACTGGCACGACTCCTGATCACACATGACGTGAGCTTCGCCGCAGCCTATGTTGCAGTGCTCCGCCAAAATGGTGCGACGACGCAGGAAATCTGCCTGAATCTGCTGCCAGCCGCTGCGCGCCGGCTTGGAAAACTCTGGGAGGAGGATCGCTGCGGGTTCGCCGAGGTCACCATGGGCGTTTCCAGCCTGCACCAGATCCTGCACTCCCTGGCCGAGGGCGATGTGCCTGCCCGGGACACCGGGCAGGAGGGCAGGAACGTGTTGCTTTCGTGCATGCCCGGTGAGCAGCACACCTTTGGTGTTCTGGTGGTGTCCCAGTTCCTGAGGCGCACCGGTTGGGACGCGCGCATTCTCTTTCCGTCGGACGTCGCGCAACTTTTGCAGTCCGTTCGTAAAAAATCCTTTACAATTATCGGGCTAACGGTTGGCAGGGAATCGCGCGTCGGCGAACTCAAGTCGCTGGTCAAGTCCCTGCGTCGCGCGTCGGTGAACCGACGTGCGATGGTGATGGTAGGTGGCCCGATCTTTGCAATGAATCCCGAGCTCGCGCAGCTGGTGGGCGCGGACGGGACGGCCTCAGATGCCCGGGAAGCCGCAGGCTGGATGCAGGGCCATTGGCAGTCGATAACGGTTCAGACCTGAATTGGGCTTTCGGGTCGGACCTTGCAATGAGGCGGGGTGCATGTGACCGCAGCCAACAGGTCTGGTTTGGAGCGTGGTAGTTCTGTGAAGCAATTTTCAGCGCCAGGCAAGTTTCTTGGGGAGCTTGATCCCGCGATCGCCGCATCGCTGATCAGCGTCGCAACAGACGTGGCGCTCGTCATCCCCGACCGCGAGTCAGGGGTCATTCGCGATATTGCCTTCGGCAACGATGCGCTCGAGCAGGAAATCCGTCCGAAGTGGCTCGGCAAGCCATGGGCGGACACCGTCACCAGCGAATGTCGCGCGAAGGTGCAGGCCCTGCTGCGCGAAGCAGCCAGCGGAGCTCCGCCGCGGTGGCGCCACCTCAACCATCAGATCGAGAGCGGGGAAGACATTCCGGTCATGTACACCGCTGTGCCGCTGGGAGGCAAACGCGGCGTCGTCGCAATCGGCCGCAGCATGCGCGAAGTGGCCATGCTGCAACGCCAGCTGGTTGCGGCACAGCAGGCGATGGACCGCGAGTACCTGCGCTTGCGACAGGTCGAGACTCGCTACCGACTGCTTTTCCAGGTTTCGACCGAGGCAGTCCTGATCGTCGAAGCGGCTACCATGAAGGTGGTCGAGGCCAATCCGGCCACTTCGAAGCTCGTCGGTGACATGGGCAAGCGGCTCATCGGCCGGGCCGTGCTGGACCTGTTCGAAGTGGCGACGCGCGAGCCGGTGGAGGCCTTGCTGCGCTCCGTGTTCGCCACCGGAAAGCCCAAGGATGCACCGGTGCAGTTGCGCGGCCACGGCGCACGGGATTTCTTTCTTTCGGCCTCGCTGTTCCGGGAAGGCCGAGAGATCTTCTACCTGCTGCGCATCGAGCGCGCCGACAAGACCGTTGCCTCTGTCTCGGGGCCGAAGTCCAAGGTACTCGACATCGTGCAGGCGTCTCCTGATGGCTTCCTGGTCACGGACCGTGACGGCCATGTCCTGATGGCCAACCAGGCATTTCTGGACGCGGCGCAGCTCACCACCGAAGAGCAGGCACTCGGACAGCCGGTGGGCAACTGGCTCGGCCGCTCGGGCGTGGATTTCCCGCTGATGAAGGCACAGTTGCTCGAACATGGCTCGTTGCGTTCGGTCGGCGCGAGAATACAGGGTGCCTATGCGTCCGTGACCGATGTCGAAATCAGTGCCGTGGCCGTGCCGGACGGGGATGACACCTGTTTCGGATTCACCATCCGCGAGGTCTCCGGCAAGGCCCTGAGTGAAAAGTCAGCGGGGCTGGAACGGCCACGCTCGGTGGAGCAGCTGACCGCCATGGTGGGGCGAGTGCCGCTGAAGGATCTCGTGCGCGACTCGACCGACATGATCGAGAAGCTGTGCATCGAAACTGCTCTGGCCATGACCACTGACAATCGCGCCTCGGCTGCCGAAGTCCTGGGATTGAGCCGTCAGAGCCTGTACGCGAAGCTGCGGCGTTATGGGCTCGGTGACACGGACGGCGAGGAAGCGGATCAGGCCGAAAACGATTCCTGATCCGGCACCCGCGTCGGCGGGGTTGCCTGGTGTAAATCTGTATTGACTCTGAAAAGTGTCAATTGTAGATTACATCCATGGCTCACACTTCCGCCCTTGCGAGTCACGGCGCATTCCCGCCGCTGTCGGCCTGCATCGAGCTGCTCAAGCCGATCACCTGGTTTCCCCCGATGTGGGCGTTCGGCTGCGGAGTCGCTTCGGTCTGCGTTGCCGCTCCCCGCTGGCCACTGCTGGCCACTGGCATCCTGCTGTGCGGCCCGCTGGTTTGCGGCACCAGTCAGGCGGTCAACGACTGGTTCGACCGTCATGTCGATGCGATCAATCAACCCGATCGACCCATCCCCTCGGGGCGCATCCCGGGACGCTGGGGGCTGTGGATCAGTCTGGCGTGGACCGCCCTGTCGCTGCTGGTGGCGAGCGAACTCGGTCTGGTGGGCTTTGCGGCGACGGCGTTGGGTTTGCTGCTGGCATGGCTGTACAGCGCTCCTCCGGTACGGCTCAAGCGCAACGGCTGGTGGGGCAATGCCGCAGTCGGCTGGTGCTACGAAGGACTGCCTTGGATCACGGGGGCCGCCGTGATGAGCATGTCCATGCCCACCGCCGCCGTCGTGCTGCTCGCGCTGCTCTACAGCACCGGTGCGCATGGAATCATGACCCTCAATGATTTCAAGTCCATCGATGGCGACCTGCGCATGGGTATCGGTTCACTGCCGGCCCGCCTGGGGCCCCGGACCGCCGCCACGGTGGCGTGTCACATGATGGCGTGGCCGCAGGTCGCGGTCGTCCTGCTGCTCACCTGCTGGCATCGCCCGATATTCGCAGCCGTTGTCGCGGCAATACTTGCGATCCAGGTCCTGCTGATGCAGCGCCTTCTGCGCCAGCCCCGCGAGCTCGCGCCCTGGTACAACGCGACCGGCATCAGCCTCTACGTAACCGGAATGTTGATCAGTGCCTTCGCGGCACGAGGGGTGTAACCGCTATGAGCACGACGACGTTGAGCTGGCGCGGCATCCTGCGGCTATCGCTCGTGCAGACGGCAATCGGGGCAGTCGTCGTGCTGACAACATCCACGATGAACCGCATCATGGTGTTGGAGCTGGCTCTGCCGGCGCTCCTGCCCGGAGCGCTGGTGGCACTGCATTACGCCGTGCAGATGTGCCGCCCGCGCATGGGTCATGGTTCTGATCTGGGTGGACGGCGCACTCCCTGGATCGTCGGCGGGATGGGTCTGCTCGCCTTCGGTGGTGTCCTGGCGGGATGTGCCACGAGCCTCATGGCCACGCATTTCACAGCCGGCGTCGTGCTCGCGATCCTGGGGTTCCTGTTGCTCGGGTTGGGAGCCGGTGCGGCCGGCACCTCGCTGCTGGTATTGATGGCAGCGATCGTCGAACCGCGCAAGCGCGCACCCGCCGCAACGGCGATGTGGACGATGATGATCGCCGGCTTTGCGGTAACCGGGGGCATTGCCGGACACTTTCTCGACCCCTATTCGCCCGGCCGTCTCGTGCGCGTGACCTGCGCCGTGGCAGCACTCGCCTTCGTGCTGGCGCTAACCGCGATCTGGGGCATCGAGCGCCGGCACACGGGACCCGCCGCGGCGCGCCTTGCCGTCACGCCCCAGCCGACCGTCCGGTTCTTCAACGCCATGGCGCAGGTGTGGAAGGAGCCCGAGGCGCGCGCGTTCACCATCTTCATATTCTTTTCCATGCTCGCCTACAGCGCTCAGGAGCTGATGCTCGAGCCGTTCGCGGGCCTGGTCTTCGGGCTGACACCCGGAGAATCGACCCGGCTTTCCGGCATGCAGAACGGCAGTGTGCTGGTGGGTATGCTCCTGATCGGCGCTGCCGCAGGCACCGTGCGCGGCCGTCAGATCGTGTCGCTGCGGGTGTGGACCATGGCGGGCTGCATCGCCTCGGCCGCGGCGCTGCTGGCCATTGCAGTCTGCGGCCAGGGCGGAAGCCTCGCGCAGTTTCAGCTCTGCGTGGCCGCACTGGGCGTCGCCAATGGGGCATTCGCGATTTCGGCGATTGCCTCGATGATGGAACTCGGCGGCCGCGGCAACAACGGGCGCGACGGATTGCGCATCGGTCTGTGGGGCGCTGCGCAGGCCGTGGCTTTCGCATTCGGGGGATTCTCCGGTGCGCTGTGCGTCGACGTGGCGCGGGCGCTGCAGATAACGGCGGCAAGCAGTTATGCGTTGGTGCTGGCTATCCAGGCGGGCATGTTCGTCATAGCCGCCGGTTTTGCGGCGAAGGTCGGCCGCCGGCACGAGCCGCAGGACCGGGAAGCGCTGGCCGCCATCCCGGCCGCCGGAGTGGGGCAGGGCGGATGAATCCCGCCCTCCCGGCAGCGGTTGATGTGCTGGTCGTGGGTGGCGGACCCTCCGGAGCCACCGCCGCATGGGATCTGGCGCGAAACGGCTACAGTGTGCTGCTCCTGGAGCGCGGCGCGCGAATCAAGCCCTGCGGCGGCGCCGTACCGCCGAAGCTGCTCGAGGAATTCGCAGTGCCCGACTCCTTGCTGGTTGCACGGATCGATTCGGCGCGGATCTGCGCACCGTCGAACAGGTTTGTCGACATGCCCATCGACGGAGGCTATGTGGGCATGGTCGACCGCGAGACCTTTGACGCCTGGTTGCGCCAGCGGGCCTCGGCCAGCGGCGCGCGCTGCGTCAGAGCGGAGTTCCGTGCAGTGAGCCGCGACGCGTCCGGTGCATTGATCGTATCGTTCCTCGATTTGCGTGCCGGCCAGCAGGGCAAGCCGTGCGAAGTCCGGCCACGCATCCTCATCGGTGCAGACGGGGCACGCTCCGAGGTGGCGCGCCAGTGCATTCCAGGCGCGGGGAAGATGCGTTATGTGGCCGCCTACCATGAAATCATCCAGGCACCGGTCGAAGACGTGTCCGAGAAGTTCCGCGCCGCACGGTGCGATGTGTACTACCAGGGGCGACTCTCGCCGGACTTCTACGGGTGGGTATTCCCGCACGGCGACCGGGTCAGTGTGGGTGTGGGCAGTGCAGTGAAGGGATTTTCGCTTCGCCACGCCGTATCCGAGCTTCGCGGACAGTCGGGATTGACGAACCTGGCGACCTTCAGGCGCGAAGGCGCGCCGATTCCGCTGAAACCGCTGCCGCGCTGGGACAACGGACGCGATGTCGTGCTCGCGGGGGACGCGGCGGGTGTGGTCGCCCCGGCCTCAGGGGAAGGGATCTACTACGCGATGGCCGGCGGGCGCTACGCCGCGGCGGCGGTCGACGACGCGCTCGCCTCGGGCCGCGCGCGCGCGCTGGCGCGGGCGCGGCGTGACTTCATGCGCGCCCATGGCCGGGTCTTCTGGATACTGCGAGTGATGCAGTCGTTCTGGTACCGCGGAGATCGGCGGCGTGAGCGCTTCGTCCACCTGTGCAGCGACGCGGACGTCCAGCGGCTGACCTGGCAGGCCTACATGTTCAAGCGATTGGTCCGCGCGAGTCCCCTTGCGCATCTGCGCATCTTCCTGAAGGACACCGCACACCTGCTGGGCCTTGCGCGGCTGTCACGCTCCACCACGACCGTCAAACGGGCGACTGAAGAGGTGTTCCATGTTTGAATCCAATGGCAAGACTATGGATGCGGCAAGGTCATTCCGCGCGCGCTCCGACGCGCAACTCGCCTTCCATCGGCAACGCCGCGAACCACCGCCGCGCGCCCATGGCCTCCTGCGGTCGATGACCTGTAACGTCGTGGACTTTGCCTACCTGGTCGTCGATGTTTTCAATGGCCGATACGACCGTTAAGCCGACACGTGCCTGCGGCTGACGGTCAAGGCTGTGACCAGGTATTATGCCGAACTGTTTCTGATCATCATCGTCCTGATGATGTTCGAGGGACTGGTGCTCGGTGCGTTATGGCGCCTCCGCCGGCAGGGTGTGCGGCCCGGGCCGCTCGTCGTGAACCTGCTGGCCGGCATCGGTCTGCTCATGGCGGCCCTGGCAGTCGTGCTCGGAGCTGCCGCTCCGTGGCTGGCAATTTGCCTGTTCTTCGCCCTCGTCATGCATCTGGCCGACCTGCGAATGCGTTGGGTAAGATGAAGCCGTGTGCGACCAACCAAAGGAGCGAGTTTGATGAGTAAGACGATCCCCCGGCGTGCGTTGCTGAAGGCCGCGGTCTGCAGCGCGACCGTCATACCGGCAGCGATACTGTGGCAACGGGCGAATGCCGCGGCACCCGCATCGGCGCCGATGCTCGACAAGACCGATCCGACGGCACAGGCGCTGGGCTATGTGCCCAATGCCGCGACCGTGGACAAGAAGACCAATCCTACCTACATGGCGGGTCAGCATTGCGCCGTCTGTGCGCAGTTTCAGGGGAAGGCCACGGACAAGCAGGGGCCGTGCGTCCTGTTTCCGGGCAAGCTGGTGAACGCGGCGGGTTGGTGTCGCGGTTGGGGCAAGAAGCCCGGCTGAGCCGCCCGGCGGTTGAGCACTGCGTCCCAAGCCGAGCAATGTCCGGGCACGGTGGCCACAGGATCGAGGGTTCATCCCGTTCGCAGCGCATCTGTCTGCTGGGCGCGACGGGAACCATCGGCCGTGCCACCGTGCGGGCCCTGGTTGCGCGCGGTCATGAAGTGGTCTGTCTCGTGCGCCACGGAGCAGACCGTCGCGACAGGCGAATGTACGAACTTCGGGAAGTTCTCTCCGGCGCCAGCGTCCGGCTTGCCAGCGTCACGGATCCTGCGTCGCTTGCTCGCGATGGTTTCTGCAACGAGCGGTTTGACGTGCTCGTGTCCTGCATGGCTTCCCGGACTGGTGAACCCCGCGACGCGTGGGCCGTTGACTACCAGGCACATGTAAACGTCCTGCAGGCGGCACGTAGCGCCGGCGTCGGGCATTTCGTCCTCCTGTCCGCCATCTGCGTTCAAAAGCCCCGGCTGGCGTTTCAGTATGCGAAGCTTGCCTTCGAAAAGGCGCTGGCCGAGTCCGGAATTGCCTACACCATCGTACGGCCGACCGCGTTCTTCAAATCACTCTCGGGTCAGATCGAACGCGTCCTGCGCGGCAAGCCTTTCATGGTGTTCGGGGATGGTCGCCTGACGGCATGCAAACCGGTCAGTGACCGTGATATGGCCGAGTACCTCGCGGATTGCCTCGAGGGGGCACGGTATCCCGCGCGCATACTGGCTGTCGGGGGTCCCGGCGAAGCGATAACGCCCCGGCAGCAGGGTGAGCAGCTCTTTGCCCTGATCGGCCGGCCTCCCCGATTCCAGCACGTTCCGGTGAAGCTGCTCGACGCCACCATCGGCGTCCTCAGTGCTGCCAGCCGCATCGTATCCGCCGTCGCCGTCAAGGCCGAGCTGGCGCGGATCGGACGGTACTACGCTACTGAATCGATGCTGCTATGGGATGCAGAACGTGCCTGCTATGACGCCGCGGCGACGCCGTCGACGGGCCGGGACACGTTGTTCGACTTCTATTCCAGCGTCGTGAACAGCGGTCAACTGCCGTCTCTGGGCGATCACGCAGTGTTTTGATCAACGATCGGGCCGGGCGGCCCCCGAGCCGGCCAGGTTCTAACGCATGCCTTGAATATAGGCAGCCAGATGCTTGATGTCATCGGCATTCAAGCGCTTGGCGATCGTCTCCATGATGTATCCGTTGCGACTGACCGGCGCGCCGGATTTCGCCGCTCCGTAACGAACCCCGCCGGCGTAGTCACCGAGCTGTTTGGCGACGTAGTCCGCGAACTGGGCACGAAGCGCCGGGTAATCCGCCAGCGTGTTGCCTCGACCGGTGGGTCCGTGACAGGCGGAGCACGCCGGGATCTCCCGCGAGGGGTCCCCGAAGCGATAGAGGATCTCCCCGGCCTTCCACATCGCGGCATCGGCCTCGCCGCCCGTTGGCGTTTGTGCCTGATAGAACACCGCCAGGCTGTCGATGTCCGACTCGCTCAGGTTGACCGACATTCCGAGCATGATGGAATTGGGTCGTACGCCCGACTTGAACAGATGCAGCTGCTCGGCGAGGTAGACCGCATTCTGACCGGCCAGTTTCGGCCACTGGGAATTGATGCTGTTGCCATTGGGGCCATGGCACGCCGAGCAGCCTGCCGCCTTGGGCGCGCCGGCTTCCACGGTTCCGTCCACGAACGGCGTCCCTTCCCCGAGCCCCGCTGGCGGTACGCCGGCCGGCTCGGTGGCGAAACTGCTGCTGCCAGCCAGAAGGATTCCGGCCCACAATACTTTCGTGATTGGCGACATGCCGATCTGCTCTGCAAGTCAAACGTAAAGTGAAGTGTACACTTTCAAGTATCGTGAATCGACGCACTCACCCGGATGCAGGCCCGGCGCTCCTCCGGTTTCGGGGGTTGCCATGAAGGTCCTCGGGTGAGGGCATACGGGACT
>DATJPN010000076.1:0-34962 GCA_035506335.1 Steroidobacteraceae bacterium
TCATGTTGACCAGGGAGGCCGTGGTGTCCACGTTGGACTGTTCGAGGGAGCCGGAGGAGATGTTGCCGAAGCCCGAGCCGCCCGCGACGCCGGCGACGGCGGCACCGGAGGCGTTCGTGGCCGCCCAGCTCGCATCGCCCAGCTGTGCCAGGCCCTGCTGATTGGCGAAATTCGCCAGCGCGACCTGCCCGAGCTGGACCGAGCGTCCGTTGGTGTACTGGGCGTCGACGACGCCGGTGCTGTCGATGCTGATGCCGCTCAGCAGACCCGTCGTATAGCCATTCTGCGAAACCGCGGTCACGCCGAAGTTGTTGCCATACTGGGTGGTGTTGCTGAAATCGAAGGTCATGTTCAAGGGGGCAGCACCCGTCGCCGGGGTATACGCCGGGAAGGTGATCAGGCCGTTCGCCGGCGTCGTCAGCGCGCCGCTGGTGCTGTAGTCGAGGGCCTGCGGCGTGCCGACCGCATTGCCGTCGACGTACAGCTGGGTGCTCCAGGTATTCGCCGCTGCGCCCTTGATGAAATACAGCGAAGCGGTGTGGGCCGCGCCCAGGGTGTCGTACACGGTGAGCGAGGTGGCGTTGTTGTAGCTGTTGGCATCGGTCGGTGAGAACACCGCATCGGGCGGCTGGGTCGCGTTGGCCGGCAGATTCGCGGTCAGCGAGGCCGTCGTGGTCGCGGCGGGCGCGCTGTCACCGGCGTTCAGGGACAGATTCGACAGGCCGCCGGTATTGAATCCGCCGTTCGCCAGGGGCGGATAGACCTGCAGCTTGGCGCCGCTCGCCGTCACCACTTCCCCGGCGCTGTTGACCTGGAACTCGCCCTTGCGGGTGTATTCCAGGGCGCCGTTGTTGCTGACCGTGAAGAACCCGTTGCCGCTGATCGCCAGATCCAGATTGTTGCCCGTCGTCTCGATGTTGCCCTGGGAAAACTGCTGGGCGATCTCCTGGACGGACACGCCGTTACCGGTGGCGGTGGAACTGACGCCGGTCTGGGTGGCGGAGAACAGGTCCGCGAATTCGGCGCGCGAGCCCTTGAAGCCCACGGTGCTGACGTTGGCCAGATTGTTGGCCGTGACCGACAGATCCTGGGTGGCGGCATTGAGGCCCGTGAGGGCGATATTGAATGACATGGCTGGGTATTCCTGGTGCTTGCGTGGACGACGCGTTACATGATGGTGACGACGGAACTCAGCGGCACGGTGCCGCCGGTCGTGTTCAGATCCAGCTGCTGGGTGGCCGGATCGAGCGTGACGCTCTGAACCTGGTTGACCACCATCGGCGCGACCGATTTCGAGGCGCCATTGACGGTGGCGTTGACGCTGATCGTGTACTGCCCGGCCGGGGCGGTCGTGCCGGTGCTCGTGGCGCCGTTCCAGGAGAAGGTGGTCATGCCGGTACTGGCCGGTGTGACCTGGAAGGAGGTCACGGGCGCGCCGCTCGAATCGGCGATCGATACCGTGAGGCTGGTCGCGCCGGCCGGCGCATTGACGGCGCCGCCGATGATGCCGCCTGTGGCCAGAGTGGCGGTGCTGCCGGGAGCCAGCACCGAATGTCCGAGCAGGCTCGCGCCATTGGTGACCTGGGAAGAGGACATCGCCGACTGCATGCTCTGCAGGCTCGACACCTCGCTCAGGCCCTCCAGCTGCCCCAGGAACTGGCTCGGATCGGTCGGCTGCATCGGATTCTGGTTCTGCAGCTGGGTCGTGATGAGCTGCAGGAAATCCGTCTCGTTGATCTGCATGTTCGCCGGGATGGCGCTGCTGGCCGCTGCCGCGGTCGATGCGGCTACGGCGGAGATCGCGTTGGTGCTGGTGGACATCAGTCGCCTCGTGGAGAAATGCCTTGAAGGTTGCGACGGCTATCAGGACTGGCCGAGCTTGAGGGTCGCGAGCATCAGGTCCTTGGAGGTGTTCATGACCTCCACGTTGTCCTGGTAGGCGCGCGATGCGGATATCATGTCCGTCATCTCTTCGATGACGTTGACGTTCGGGGCGTAGACGTTGCCCTGTGCGTTGGCCAGGGGATTGCCGGGGTCGTAGCGCATCTGGGGTGCGGCCTGGCTCTCCACGATGCCGGTGACGCGGACCGCCGTCCCGCTCTGATCGGCGAGGCCCGCGGCGTCCTGCAGCTGCTGCCGGACCGCCTGGAACACCGGGTGGCGTGCCTTGTAGACCGTTGCCGGATCGCCACTGACGCTGTCCGCGTTGGCGAGGTTGCTGGCCACCGTGTTCAGGCGCACCGACTGGGCGCTCAAGGCCGAGCCGGCAATGTCGAAGATCTTGAAGGATGACATCGTGGATATCCCGGGTGGTTCTGCCGTCACTGGCCGGTGATGGCGGTCATGAGGTTGCGCAGCCGCATGGACAGGAAGGTCAGCGTGGCCTGGTAGTGCACGGTGTTGTCGGCGAAGGCGGCCTGCTCCTGCTGCGCGTCCACGGTGTTGCCGTCCAGTGACGGCGCGAGCGGCACGCGGTACTTGAGGGCGGCCCCGCCTTCATCGGGTGCGTTCACCGCGATGTCCCGGGCATTGGTGGTCGTCAGGGTGACCGCGCCTTGCGCGGAGCCCGCGGCGGCGAGGGCCGTGCGGAAGTCGATGTCGCGGGCCTTGTATCCCGGTGTGTCGACGTTCGCCAGATTGTTGGCGAGCACGTCCATGCGCCGCGTCTGCACCTGCAGTGCAGCCGCGTGGATGCCGAGATATGAATCCAGTCCGAGAGGCATGGCGCTTAGATCCGGTCCGTCAAAAAAGTGTCCTGCCGGATGAACAGCAATACGCATGCCAGCGCGGTGCAGGGCCCGGTCTTGCGGGAAATGCGCCCGATAAGCGTGAGGCACGTCACAGGGGTGGCAAGGGATTGCCGTGCTGCCGGAATTGGCGCGCCGTTTGCAGATACCCATGGCATGAGAGCCAAAGCGACAGACTCCCGACACGGTGGGTATCGGCTCGCCATGGCCGCACTGCTGGTCGCGGCGCTGCCGATGCCGGCCGCGGCCGCCGGCGCGGTCGAGCCGGTGGCCGGCATCGAGTCCGCAGCGTCCGCCTATGTGCAATCGCTGCTGCCACCTGGTTCGGCGGCGACGCAGATCACGGTGGTGCCGATCGACCGCCGCCTGCGTCTGGCGCAATGCGGATCGGCGCTCGTCGCCCGGTTGCCGGTCGGAGCCGGTCTCGCGGCGCACACTACGGTTGCCGTCAGCTGTGCCGGACCCACGCACTGGTCGGTCTACGTTCCCGTGGTGGTGGAGAGCCGGATCCCCGTGCTCGTGTTGCGCCACGCAGTGGCGCGGGACACGCGGCTGACGGCCGACGACGTGGCCGTTGAACTGCGGCGAACGGCCGGCACGGCGACGGCGTACCTGGCCTCGGCGGCGGAGCTGGCAGGGCGCACGGTGCGACGTCCGCTGGCGCTCGGTACCGCGCTCACCGTCGACATGTTCAGCGCCGACACGGTCATCCACCGCGGCCAGCAGGTCACCCTCGTGGCCGGCGGGGGCGACATCGAGATTCGCGCCACGGGCCGGGCGCTGGCGGATGCCCCGGCCGGGGCGCGCATCCAGGTCCAGAACTCGAGCTCCATGACCGTGGTGGAGGGTGTCGTGGAGTCCGCGGACGTGGTGCGGGTGGCCCTGTAAGATGCGAACTCAATCAAAGGAGTGTGCAACGTGACGACGATCCATCGGGGTCTGGATGTGATGAACCCGGGCGGTGTCGATTCGGGTTCCGCCGAGCGCGCCCAGGCCGCAGCGGGCCAGAATGCGCAGCTCCAGCCCCAGGCCCAGGGCGGGTCAGGCAGCCCGCCGGCCGAGGTGCAGATCACCTCCGCTGCGCAGCTGCTGGCGACCCTGGAGCAACAGGTCTCCGGTACTCCCGAGCTCGACCAGGGCCGCGTGGACGCCATCCGCCGCAGCCTGGGCGAGGGTTCCTACCAGGTCGATTCCGGCCGGGTCGCCGCCGGATGGCTGGCGGCGCGCCAGCTCGACGCCCAGCTCGTGGCTGGCGGCTCGGGTGCGAACTCGAGCAGCGTGAAGGCGTTTGCGGCGACCGCGCAGCTCGGGTCGGACCCGGGCTGAAGGAACCGCCGTGGAGCCACAGGCCTGCCGTGCGCAGCTCGGGCGCCTCATCCAGGAGGAAACCGCGGCGCTGGGCGAACTTGCCCTCCTGCTCGAGCGGGAGTTCACTCATCTGCGCGACGGCGACGTGGATTCCCTCGGCAACGCGATGCGCGACCGGCAACAGTGCGTCGCGCGGATCCTGAAGGTGGACGACGAGCGGCGCGGCCTGTGCCGTACCCTCGGTCGACCCCATGACCTGAAGGGCCTCGAGGCGTTGATGGCCTGGTGTGATCCGCAAGGCACCCTCGGAGCCGCCTGGGCGGGCTGCACCGCGGCGGCGATCAAATGCCGCAGCCTGAACGATCGCAACGGCGCCATGGCGGGCGCACGGCTGCAGAATGTCCAGGCCCGGTTGAATGCGCTGATCGACGGCCGCCGCGAGACGGTCACCTATGGTCCGCGCGGCACCTGTTCGGTCGCCGCGGCGCGGCAGGGACTCCTCAAGGAAGCCTGAGCGGCGTACATAATCCCTCACGGCCTCTCGGGCCGGCCCTAAAGTTACTCCACGGGCTGCCGTTAACGGCCGTAAGAGAGGAGTACCACCGTGCCCGGCAAGATCGACGTTGTCAGCAGCCAGCCCGCGACGGGTGCGACCGGTAGCACCGGTCAGCGTGCTGCGTCGGCGTCCGGGCCGGCCCCCGCCGCCGGCAACGCGACCGACAGCGTACGCATCACCGACACGGCGAGCCACCTGGCCACGGCCGAACAGGCCCTGAGTGAGGTCCCGATCGTCAATTCGACGCGTATCGCGCAGATCGGCGCGGCGCTGGCCTCCGGCGGCTATCGGATCCTTCCGGCCCGGATCGCCGATCGGCTGCTGCAGTTCGAGCGGCAGCTTCCGGAAGACACCGCCGAATAGAGCGGCTGCGCCTCACCCGCGCAGGTCTCAGGTGAGCGCCGCCTCCAGCTGCGCCAGTTCCATCTTCGAGGCCTCCAGCATCTCCGCCACGGCCCGCGCGTCGAGGCCGAAGCGCGCCAGGCACCTGGTGTCGCGCAGCTTCGCCTCGAGCACCCCGGGCTGTCCCGATTCGTGTGCGATGGCGAGCGCGAGCACCAGCACGTCGGTCAGCGAGGCCGCGCCGCGGGGCTCGCGGGCCAGGTCCTCGCTTTCGGCGATGGCGTGCACGATCTCATCGGGCACGTTCCAGTTCTCGAGCAGCGCGACCGCGACGCTCAGATGCCAGTCGCGTTCGACCGCGCGAAATGCACTGGCGTTGGCGAACAGGCCGCGATGGTTTCCCGCCCGCGCCAGCAGGTACAGTCGGCCGCAGCTGTGCAGCAGGCCCGCGAGCATGGCCACATCCGGAGGCACGCGCGTATAGCGGCTGGCGACGACATGGCACAGGCTCGCCACCTGGCCGGTCTGCCGCGCGAGCACCTCGAGGGGCTTCTCCAGCCCGCGCAGCGCCTCGGACTGGCTGAGTATCCGTACCGCGTGGGCGTGGGTCGTCGACCGGACCGCATTCAGCCCGACGCGGCTGACCGCGGTGCGCAGGTCGGTCGCCGGGCGGCCGGTACCCAGCAGCGCCACCGAGTTGGCGAGATTCAGCAGCCTCGCGGCCAGTACCGGATCCGCGCCAACGACGCGCGCGACCTTGTCCGCCGAGGCACTCTCGTCGGCCAGGACCTGGCGGACGCGCGCGACGATCGAGGGAAATCCCGGAATGTCCACCGCGCCGTGCGACAGCTCCGCGGCCAGCGCCTGGACGAACTGAAAGGCCTCCCGGCCGGCGTCGGCGCCCAGGGTCGGGTTGGACGCGGCCATGCCGGCGCCCTCGGAAGTTGGCGCGACGCTAGGCACCGAGCGCCTCCTGCAGTCCTTTGATCTCATCCCGTGACTCGTGGATGATCCGGGTGTAGGTCGCGACATCGAGCTTCATGCGCTCGCAGGCGCTGACTCCCTGCATGTTCAGTTCGATGGATTCGGGGTAATCCTGATAGCTGACCATGAGGTGCGCCACGGTGAGGACATCCGAAAGGTCCGCGGGTCCCGTATGGCGGCGTTCGAGGTCGCCGAATTCACTCACCGCCCGGACGATGTCTTCGGCGATCTCCCAGTTCTCGAGCAGCGCCTGGGCCACGCTCGTGTGCCAGTCGCGCACGATCGTCTCGTAGGCAGCTCGATCCGCGAACAGGCCCGGATGCCGGTTGGCGCGAGTCAGGATGTACAGTTCGCCGACGCCGTGCAGCAGGCCGGCCAGCAGGGCGGTATCCGGATTGATCTTCGTCAGCTGCCGCGCGACCACGTGTGACATGGCGGCAACCCCGGTGCAGCGGCTCCACAGCGTGGCCATCGGCGCCTCGAGACCTTTGAGCTCGCTGGCTTTCTTCATCTGGGACATCGCGAAGGCGATCGCGGCACTGCGCACCATGTTCAGCCCCATGCGCTGCACCGCCTTGCGCAGGTCATGCACCGCGGTGCCGCTGGAGTTCAGCGCCGCGGAATTGGCGATCTGCAGCAGCCGGGCGGCGAGGGCGGGCTCGGACCCCACGATGCGCACGACCACGTCCAGGTTCACGTTGTCGTCGGCCAGTACCTTGCGCACCTTGATGGCGACATCCGGGAAGCTGGGCAGCTCGACCTTGCCGCCGGAGAGCTCGTGCGCGAGGAACTGCACGAACTCGAAGGCCGCCTGGTTCTCTTTTCCGTTGCCGGGTGGTGCTTTCGTCGCTGCTGTCATGGTGCCGTCCTTCGCCTGGTCGACTGGACGATATCAGGCCGAGCGGCTCGCGCGCGTGATGTCCATCGCAGCTACGAGAGTCATGAGCCGGGCCGCCATGGCCGGCAGCGGCAGGACCAGCTGCGCGGCGCCCAGGGCGACCGCCTCGCCCGGCATGCCCCAGATGACGCTGCTGGCCTCATCCTGGGCGATCGTGTGGCCGCCGGCATTGCGCAACTGCAGCAGCCCCTGGGCGCCGTCGCGCCCCATGCCGGTCAGCAGCACGCCGATGGAGCGCGCACCGGCGGCCTGCGCCACGGATCCGAACAGCAGATCGACCGAGGGCCGGTGATGATTCACGGCCGGACCGTGATCGAGGCGACACAGGTAGCGGGTTCCGTAGCGTTCGATCCGCAGGTGGCGGTCGCCGGGCGCCACGTAGACGTGTCCCTGGCGTATCTCCTGGCCGTCCGTGGCTTCCTGCACCCGCAGCGCACTGCTGTCATTCAGGCGCTTGGCGAAGGCGGCGCTGAAAGCCTTCGGAATATGCTGGGCGATGACGGTGCCGGGCGCGTCCGCCGGCAACCCGCCCAGCAGTTCGCGGATGGCTTCGGTGCCGCCCGTGGAGGCGCCGATGGTCACGATGATGTCGGTGGTGCTGATCGCGGCCGGCTGACGGACTGCCTTGAGCGGCGCCGATGCTACCGAGCCGGGGGCCGCGCGGTGGCTCGCGCCGGCGGCAGCCGCGCGCACGCCGGCGCGGGCGGCGGCCTTGACCTTCGATCTGAGCTCGTCGGCGTAGTGATGCAGCGTCACGCCCAGATCCAGGTGCGGCTTGGGCAGGAAGTCAATGGCGCCGACGGCCAGCGCCTCCAGCGTGACTTCGGCCCCGCGCTCGGTGAGCGAGGACACCATCACCACGGGCATCGGCCGCAGCCGCATCAGGTTGCGCAGGAAGGTCAGCCCGTCCATGCGGGGCATCTCGACATCCAGGGTCAGCACGTCGGGATCGAGGCGCCGGATCATTTCGCGTGCCACGTGCGCATCGCTGGCGCAACCCACGACCTCGATGTCCGGATCGGCGCGCATGATCTGGGTGATGATCTCGCGCGCATAGGCCGAGTCGTCGATGACCAGGACCCGGGTTCTGGCCGCCTTCGCGCGCTCGCTCACTTGAAGATCTCCACCTGCCCGTCGCCGGCAGCCTCGCTCAGGTGCTCCAGGTAGTAGAGCTCGCGGTCGGCGATGCTGCGGTTCTCGATCGGCGGCAGCTTCAGCACCCGCGCCCGGCCGGTGGCCGGAAAGTACACCAGCTTGCGCGGCTGGGTTCCCCCGAGATCCTGGGCGGCGAGCCGCATGCCTTCGGTTCGCACCCAGGAGTGAATGAAGGCGATGTTGCGTGCGCCGACGTCGATCATGGAGCTCAGGATCCGGCCCCCGCCGAACACCTTCAGTTCCAGCCGCTGGCGCTGTGCCCCGTTGCGGGCGAGGTGGTTGATCAGGGACTCCATCGCGAAGCAGCCGTAGCGGTTGATCTGGCTGAAGCCCGGCACCGGATTCGCAGCGCCGCCGTCGGCGCGCTCGGGCAGCATGAAATGGTTCATGCCGCCGAGTCCCGACTGCGGATCGCGCAGGCACGCCGAGATGCACGAACCCAGGACCGTCACGATGGCCTCGTCGTGGCGCGTGACATAGCACTCCCCGGGCAGCAGCTTCACGGTCCAGCGTCCGGTGTCGCGTTCCCAGAAGCGCTGGGCCTGCGCGAAACCGGGCAGGCACTCCCCCAGCGGGGTGCCCGGCGGCGGCGAGTGTGACTGCGGCTGGTCGGAAGTCATGTCGTCATCCGTGTCAGCGCCGCAGGTAGGTGGTGCGGCCGATGGACTCATAGTCGACGCTGACGCTGAGCAGACTCTCCGAATGACCCAGGTACAGCAGGTCGCCCGGGCGCTGCAGCGGCGCGATCCTCGCAAACAGGTTCCGCTGCGTGTCCTTGTCGAAATAGATCACGGTGTTGCGGCAGAAGACCACATCGAGCGGACCGGGCATCGGCAGCGGTTGCATGAGGTTCAGCTGCTTGAAGGTCACCAGCCGGCGCACTTCCGGCCGGACGATGAAGCTGCTGCCCCCGCGGTCCCTGTGCTCGGTGAAGAACCTTCGCAGGCGGCCTTCCGACAGACCCCTGATCCGGTCGTCCGCGTACTGGCCCCGGGCCGCGATGGCCAGAACGTCCGAATCCAGGTCCGTGGCCAGGATACGCACATTCCAGTCCTGGTCCTCCGGCAATGCCTCGAGCACCACCATCGCGATCGAGTAGGGTTCCTCGCCACTGGCGCATCCGGCGGACCAGATGCGCAGCCGCCGCTGGCCGCCGCGCTCGCGGTATGCGGGCAGGACCTGGTCGCGCAGGTGCTCGAAGTGATGCGCCTCGCGGAAGAACGACGTCAGGTTCGTCGTGATCGCGTTGCACATGCGGATCTGTTCCTGCGGATTCGCGGCGATGATCCGCCGGTAGTCGCGGAACGTACGGATGCCGAGGGCCCGCAGCCGGACCGCCAGCCGCCCGTAGACCAGCTCCCGTTTCTGGGGGGTGAGATGGATGCCGGTCAGCGCCTTGACCAGGGTGCTGATGGCCTCGAAGTCTTCGGTCTCGTAGGCGAACTCGCGCAGCCGTCCGCTGCTGCCGGGGGAGCGGTCCGGTCCGGCATCGGTCAGGCACGTGTCGGGTGTGGCCATGCCGGAGTTCCTCAGCTGCCTCGGGCCTTGAAGCGACGCACCTGTTCATTGAAGCGATTGGCCACGTTCTGCAGCGAGTCGATCGCGGCATTGCGCTGCCGTTCCTGGTCGTCGTAGCTGATGTGATTCTGCCGCTTCTCGAATTCGAGGCACTTGGTGTACTCGTCGATATCATCGTTGTACCGCTTGAGCGTGCGCATGGCCGCGAGCATCTCCTGCGCACTGGCGGAGCGGCCGTCCGGTATCCGGCTGGGCGGCGCGGGAAGCACGCAGTCGGCGCGCGCCGAGGTCGAGTACAGGAGCGATGCGACCAGGATCACGGACATCCAGCGTGGTGTTGTATTGGCATTGCCCATGAAGTCGTCCGTTTCAGTTGAGGAGTTGTTCGACCGTTTCGACCAGTTTCTGCGGACTGAACGGTTTCAATACCCAGGCCGTCGCGCCGGCCTCGCGACCGGAGCGTTTGATTTCGGCGGACGCTTCGGTCGTCAACACGATCAGGGGCACGGCCCCGTAGGCCGGAAGCTGCCGCAGGTTGCGGGTCAGGGTGAGGCCGTCCATCAGCGGCATGTTGATGTCGGTGATGATGAGTTCGAACCTCTGGGACGTGGCCATGCGCAGGGCCTCCTCGCCATTGGCGGCCTGCGTGACCTCGTGACCGGCTTCGGCCAGGGTCGCCTGGACCATCTGCCGCATCACCGGAGAGTCATCGACAGTGAGAATGCGGGCCATCAGAACTCCTTCCAGTCCATGTCGTCGGCGGCGGCAGTGGCTCGCGGGGTCGCCGCGGCCGCAGCGGCCGTCGCGGGGCGGGTGGCGGGACTCGAAGTCCAGGGGCGATCGGTGCCGCGGCGTTCCGGCGCCGGGGCCGCATCACGGCGGGCGGCGGCGCGCGGTGCCGTGGCGGGCGACCGGGCGGGCGCGGCGGCCGCGCGAACCGGCGGATCGCCCGCGTCGGCGGAATGGTACCGTTCCATCATGCCGTGCAGTTCGCCCGCTCGCTGCGCCATCGTCCGCGATGCAGCCGCGGCCTGCGCCACCAGGGCGCTGTTGGTCTGGGTGAACTCGTCCATCTGCAGCACGGCCTGGTTGATCTGCTCGATGCCCTGGGACTGTTCCCGGGAGGCCGCGGCGATTTCGGCCACGAGCTCCGAGACGCTCTTGATCGAGGCGACGATCTGTCCGAGGGTCGCTCCCGAACGCGTCACCAGTTCCGAGCCGTCATTGACCTTGCGGACCGAATCCTGGATGAGGGCCTTGATCTCACGCGCCGCGGTCGCCGACCGGCCGGCGAGGCTGCGGACCTCGGCGGCAACGACCGCGAAGCCGCGGCCATGTTCGCCGGCGCGCGCGGCTTCGACCGCCGCGTTCAGCGCCAGCAGATTGGTCTGGAACGCGATCTCGTCGATGACGCCGATGATGTCGGCAATGCGCCGCGCGGCGTCGTTGATGTCGGCCATGGCGCGCACCGCCATGGTGACCACCGCGCCGCCGTCCTGCGCCTGGTCGCTGGCCGTCATGGCGAGGGCGCTGGCGCGTTCGGCGCCCTGCGCGTTCTGCCGGACCGTTGCGGTGATCCGCTTCACCGACGCGGCCGTGGTCTCGAGCGATCCGGACAGTTCGACGGTGCGCTGCGAGAGGTTCACGTTACCCTGCGAAATGCCCTCGGCACCCCGATAGACATCCTGCGCGGCGAGCTTCACCGTGGCGACGATCTCGACCATGTTGTCGGCGAGCTGGTTGACCGCGCGGGAGAGCACTTCGAAGAACCCGGACTTGCCATCGAGCGACAGCCGCTGCGTGAGATCGCCGGCGATCACGGCCTGCAGCATGCTCTGCATCTGGCTCTCGACCGCCACCTCGGGCGTGCGCTCGGTCCATTCCATCACCGTGCCGATGCGCTGGCCATCGCGCGCGATGACCGGACTGACGACGATGCGGAAGGTGCAGTCACCGAGTTTCAGCTCCTGCACCTGGCTGCCCGTCAGCTGCTCGAGCACACGACGCTGCTGCGGCGGGTCCGGCGAGAGCCGGTCAAGGCTCGAGCCCGGGAGAGCGGCGGCCGAAAAACCCGGGAGTGAACGGGCGATCTGGCTCTGAGTCCGCGCGAACATCGCGGCGCCGATGTCGTTGATGTAGATGATCTTCTGCGACGCGTCGGCCAGAAGCACGCTGGTGGACACCCGATCGAGCGCCTGGCGGATCCGGGCGTTCTGCGCGGCCGCCGCGCGTTCGGTCTCGATCTGCAGGCGCAGCTTCTCCTGCATGATCCGCAGGCCGGCGAGCACCTGACCGGCCTCGTCGGCGCCGCCGTCGGGGATGTCATTGTCGTAGCGGCCGTCGGCGATGTGCTGGAACACCGCCACCGCGCGCCCCAGGGAACGGCGCAAGCCCTTGGCGATGATCCAGCTGATGACGAGTGCAATGATCAGGGCCATGGTCGCCACGCCGATCGTGATGTTGCGCGTCGCGGCCTCGACCGAGGCGCGCTCCTTCAGGGCGGTTTCCATCCTGGCGTAGCTGGCGTCGGAGAGCACCTGCAGGGCGCGGACCACGGGAGTACCGGCCGCGTACACGTCCGATGAGCTCACGGTGATCTTCTGTGCGCTCAACAGCTGGCTCATGACCATCTTGCGGTATGTCGCCAGCTGCTGTGCGGCGGCCTGCACCGCCAGCTGCATGTCCGGCTGCGCGGTCAGCTGCTGCGAGATGGCGTCCAGGTTCTGCTCGACTTCACCGAGGTAGATCTGGATGGCGGTCCGGTCATCGCCGCCGAGATAGCCCTTGACCGCGACTTCCATGGAATGCTGGTTCACGTTCGAGAAGGCGATCACCGCCTGCGCCATGTTGCGCGTCGCGGCGACGATGAGGTCGTAGGTGAAGGCATCCGGATCCAGGTCCAGGTCCGATGCCTTCGAGACCCGCGCCATGAGACTCGTGATGTCGTGGATCAGCGCATCGTGATCCGCGAGGTTCTGGTCCGGCGTTTCCGCGCCGGTGGTGGAGCGGACCCGGCGCCACTGGTCCGTCACCCGGCGCCAGGGGACGGTCGTCCCGAAACGACCTCCGAGTTCGGCGTCCAGCCGGTTCAGCTGCTCGACCTGCCCGTCGATGTAGCGCTCGAGGCGTGCGCCTTCCTCCCGGCCGGCCGTGTCGCCGTTCAGCACGGCGTTGGTGACGGTGCGGTGCCGGCTGACGCGTGCGAGCAGCGCACCGGCGGCCTGCATGTAGCGGGCACCGTCGAGCTCATTGCGGGCGGTGCGGACGGTCTGGTTGGATTGCGACAGATAGAATGCGGTCACGAGCACCGTCGGCAGCGCCATCGCCGCGATCAACAGCGCGAATTTCTGCCGCAGGTGCATGCTCTTGAGGAAGTTCATGATGTATGGCTGCGCTCAGGCGGCCGCGCCGGTGTCCGTGGACACGGGCCCCGAGAAGTCCCGGCCGATCAGCTGATCGAGGTCGAGCACGACGACCATGCGTCCGGCGACCGGGACCAGGCCGCGGATGCTCGCGGCGTTGGGCCCGCTGCCCAGGTCCGGCGGCGCCTTCACTTCCTGGGGCGCGATATCGATCACGTCGGAGACGGCGTCGACGACCATCCCGATCTCGCGCGGGCCCCTGGCCGCCTGCACCGACACCACGATGATGACGGTAACCGGAGTGTACTGGACGTTGGCGCTGCCGAACCTCAGTCGCAGGTCCAGGATGGGCACGATCGCGCCGCGCAGGTTCAGGACACCCAGCACGTCGGCGGGTGCCTGGGGCAGCCGGGTCACCGGCGACCAGCCCCGGATCTCCTGCACACAGGGGATGTCGATGCCGTAGGTGGCATCACCGATCACGAACGTCAGGATCTGGCTGGCGGCGGCTCCGGTGGTCGAGGCTGTCGAGGGAAGGGTCATGGCTTTACAGTCTCCTGGCATCGCGCGCGGCTAGGCGGCCTGGCGGTGCGAATCGCTGCGGATGAGGTCGGGCACGTCGAGGATCAGCGCGACCGAGCCATCGCCGAGGATCGTGGCCGCCGAGATGCCGCAGATGCGGCCATAGTTGGTCTCCAGGGACTTGATGACGACCTGCTGCTGCCCCAGCAGGCCGTCGATGAACAGGCCGACGCGCCGTCCGGCGCCCTCCACGACGACGACGAGCCCCTCATGCAGGGCGCGCACTCTCGGGATCAGGCCGAAGTTCTCGTAGAGCCGGACGATCGGCAGGTATTCATCCCGGAAGCGGAACACTTCGCGGCCTTCGGCGATGGTGGTCGCCTGGCCGGGTGCCAGACGCAGGGATTCGATGGTGGATGTCAGCGGCAGGATGTACGTCTGGTCGCCGACCGACACGCACAGTCCGTCCACGATGGCCAGGGTCAGCGGCAGGCTGATCAGGAACCGGGAGCCCTGCCCGGGACTGCTGTGCACCTCGATCTTGCCGCCCAGGGCCGTGACATTGCGCCGGACGACATCCATGCCGACGCCGCGTCCGGACACGTCGGTGGTGACTTCCGCGGTGGACAATCCGGGCAGGAAGATCAGTTCGTGAATCTCCTCGCGGGTCAGGTCCTGCGTCGGGCCGACGAGGCCTGCCGAGCGCGCCTTGGCGAGGATGCGCGGGCAGTCGAGCCCGGCGCCGTCATCGGCCACCTCGATCGCGATATTGCCGCCGCGATGGCTGGCGTTGAGCTGGATGGTTCCGACCGGGGGCTTGCCGGCGGCGGCGCGTGCCGCCGCACTCTCGATCCCGTGATCGATGCTGTTGCGCACCAGGTGCATGAGCGGATCGCCGATCTTCTCCAGCAGTGTCTTGTCCAGTTCGGTGGTCTCGCCGGCGACTTTCAGCTCGACCTGCTTCTCGAGGCGCTGCGCCAGGTCGCGCACCATGCGGGGGAAGCGGCTGAACACCGCGCTGATCGGCAGCATGCGCACCCGCATCACGCTTTCCTGCAACTGGCGCATGGTCCGTTCCAGCTGCTGCAATCCGGCCCGCAACCTCTCGGCGGCCGGACCATTCAGGCCGCCGACCATCTGGCTGAGCATCGCGTGGGTGATCACGAGCTCCCCCACGGTGTTGATCAGCTCGTCGATCTTCTCCACGCCGACTCGAATGGATCCGGCGTCGGCGGCGTTGCCGGCCGGGGCGGCGGAGGCGGCGGGCGCGGCCTCGGCCGGCACCGGGTCGCCTGCGGCCGTGGACGGGACGGACAGCGTGCCGGTCGCCGCCACCGGATCCGCGCCGGGGACGGGCTTTCCGCGGATGACCGTCAGCTCGCAGTCCATGTTGACCCATTCGAAGATCTCGCGAATGGCGGATTCGGGCGCATTGCTGACCAGCACCAGCGTCCACCTCAGGTAGCAGCGTCCGGGCTGCAGATCACGGCAGGACGGCAGGTCATCCAGATGGGCCGTGACCCGCAGATCCCCGAGCACCGAGAGCTCGCGGAAGATCCGCACCGGATCGGTGCCGCGCGCGAAGAATTCCGCGCCGGGCTCGAGGGTCACGCGCCATTCGGTCGGGGCAGCGACTTCCTCCGGCGGCGCCGTCGCGGTCACGGGCGGCGGGGGCGGGCCGGTCACGGCGGCATCCCGCTGCACGATGGTGAGTTCGATGTCCAGCTGCACGTCCGCGACGCACTGCATGTCGATGGGCTGCTCGGCCCTGGCGGCCCCCAGCATCGCCCGCATCACGTCCAGTGTCTTCAGCAGCAGATTCGAGATTCCGGGCGTAACGGCCATGCGCCCGCTTCGCAGCTCATCCAGCAGGGTTTCCAGGCTGTGGGTGAACGAGGCGATCTCGGCGAAGCCGAAGGTGGCGGCGCCGCCCTTGATCGAGTGCGCCACGCGAAAGATCGTATTGATGAGTTCCGGATCCGGCCTGCCGACATCCAGCCGGAGCAGGGCGGCCTCCATCGAGTCCAGCGCCTCGAAGCTCTCGTCGAAGAACGCGCCGTGGAACTGGCGAAGATCGATGGCCATGGAATTCAGACCCTGCCTTCGAGAGTGGCCGTGAGTCCGAGCAGTGCCGCGGCCTCGTCCCATGCCGGGCGATTTCCGCAGGTCAGGAGGTTCGCGCCGCGGGCGGCGTGGTCGCGCGTGAAGGCCGCGAGCAGCTGCAGTGTGGCGGTGTCGAATCGTTCCAGCCGCCGCAGATCCAGGGTGATGTTGGGCACGCCGGCTTTGACCTCGCACAGCAGGTCACGCAGCGCGCCGATATTGCCCAGCGTGCAGTCGGCCGGCAGCGCGACGACCACGCTGTCGGGCAGCGGGACACTGGCCCGGCGGGCGCGAGGCGGCATTTTGCGTAACGGTTTCATCCCGGATCCATCAGGCCACCCGCTGTGGCACTTGTCGTCATCCGGGTATCGGCCGCCGGGGCCGCGGCTTTAGGCGGCGGCGCGCACGCTCGGATCGGTGGAATGCAGGCGCAGCACCAGATCGGCCTCCTGCTGGGTTACCCCACAGGCGGACATGAGTTCCTGTCGGGAGGCCCCACTGCGTGCCAGTCGAATGGCCACGTTATAGCTCGT
Source organism: Steroidobacteraceae bacterium (assembly GCA_035506335.1). Taxonomy (GTDB): domain Bacteria; phylum Pseudomonadota; class Gammaproteobacteria; order Steroidobacterales; family Steroidobacteraceae; genus DAIDKA01. Next base: position 16,029 of record DATJPN010000076.1, read on the forward strand.
GCCGGCTGCGCCCTGCGTGCTGCGCGAATGCTCGTCCAGGCGTGCGGCCAGCGCGCACAGGCGCGCGTCGGCGACCGCCAGGGCTGCGCTCAGCTGCTCGACCTGGCCGGCAAGCCGCGCGGAACTGTCGAGAATCTCGCGTGAGTGGTTGCGCCCGGAGCGCCTGATGCGCGCTGCAAGGACGATCGCGACGATCAGCCCGGCCAGGATGACCACCGCCCCGGTCATCGGGATCAGCAGGTAGTCCGGTGGCGGCACCAGGACATAGCCCATGAATTGAGCGCTCGCCGGCATCGCGGCGGGATGGGTCGCGGTTTGCATCATCGCAATCTTCCTGTGACGCGGTTCACATCGTCTCGTGCCGGATTTCCGGCGAGTCGAAAGTTCGGGTAATCGGTTGCAGGAAGCGTGCCATGCGCCGTCTACTGCGCGCCCGGCGCCGCCGCATTCGCCTGCGTCGGGGTCGGCGCCGGGGCGGGACCAGCGTCCGGGGCGGCATTGCCCGGCGGCAGAATCGCGATCAGCACGCGCCGGTTGGCGTTGCGCCCGGCGACCGTGGCGTTCGACTGCACCGGGCTGTACTGCGCGCGGCCGATCACCGACAGTCGCGCCGGATCGATGCCGCTGTTGGCGATGAGGTGAACGACGCTCGCGGCGCGGGCCGCGGACAGCTCCCAATTGGACGGAAACGCGGCGGTCTCGATGGGCTGACTGTCGGTGTGGCCTTCGACGCGCACCGGATTCGGCAGTTGCGCCAGGGTCTGCGACAGCTTGCGGATCACGCCCACGGCGGTGGGCGACAGCGTCGCGCTGCCGCTCGGAAACAGGATGTCGGTGCGGATTTCCACCTCGATGGTGGAGCCCTTGCGGCGGACGGCGACGAGGTCCGACTTGATCAGGTCCGACATCGCGGCGCTCACGTCGCTCGCCACCTTGTCGAGCGCCTGGGACTCGGCCTGCGAGCGGGCGATCTCCTCGGCCTGCTTGCGGGTGACCGTGGCGGTGTCGGCGAAGATCTCGTGCGACGGATCCGCCGGCGTGTTGCCGGCGGTGCCCGGATAGGGACGGGATACGACGATGGACCCGGGGGCGGATCCCGGCGCCGAACCGGGTGGCTTCTGGCCGTTGAACTCGGTGAACAGGGTGCGGGAGAGTGCGCGGTACTTGCCTTCGTTCACCGAGGAGACGGCGTACAGCACCACGAAGAACGCGAACAGCAGCGTGACCAGGTCGGCGTAGGGGATCGCCCAGGCCGCGTGCCTCAAGTCCTCCTCGGGCGGCTTTCTGCGCTTGCGAGCCATGTTCTACGCCTGCTCCAGGTAGCCGCGCAGCTTGGTCTCGATGATGCGGGGATTCTCGCCCTGCGCGATGCACAACATGCCCTCGATGATCATTTCGCGCACCTGCGACTGTGCGTGAATGGTCACTTTGAGCTTGGCCGCGATCGGCAGGAAGAACAGGTTCGCGAGTCCGATGCCGTAGACGGTCGCGGTGAACGCGGCGGCGATGCCATGACCGAGCCGCGATGGGTCCGCGAGGTTCTGCAGCACGGCCATCAGGCCGAGCACGGCGCCGATGATGCCGAGCGTCGGGGCGTACACCCCCATGCCCTCGAACACCCGCGCCCCGAGGGTATCGGCGTGTTCACGGGTGCTCAGTTCGACTTCCATGGCGCCGCGTATGGCGTCCGGCTCGTTGCCGTCGACCACCAGCTGCAGCGCCTTGCGGACGAAGGGATCGCGCTCGCGGCGCATCGCGGGCTCCAGGGCGAGCAGCCCCTGGCGGCGCACGACGTTGGCCCACTCCAGCATCTTCTTCAGCAGCATCTCCGGATGCAGCGCCGGCGGGCGCATCACCCACGGCAGGATCTTCAGCGCGTGGCGCATGACCGGCATCGGCGTCTGCACGCAGATGGCACCGACCGTACCGAGCACGACGACCGTGAAGCCGGCCGTCGAGACCAGCGCCATGATGCCCGCGCCCTTCAGCAGGGCGCCGACCAGGATCGCGCACAGCGCCAGCAGCAGGCCGATGATGCTCAGCACGTCCGTAACCCACCCCCGCGTCGATGATCAGCCGGCGACCGCATCGCAGGGCACCGTATCCAGGATCTTGGTCAGATGCTTCCTCAGCACGTCGGCCGTGAACGGCTTGATGACGTAACCGTTCACGCCCGCGTGGGCGGCGGCGACGATCTGGTCGCGCTTGGCTTCGGCGGTCAGCATCAGCACCGGCAGCTTCGCGAGCTTCTCATCGGCGCGCACCGCCTTCAGCAGGTCGAGGCCCGGCATCCCGGGCATGTTCCAGTCCGTGATCAGGAAATCGAAATTACCGGTGCGCAGCAGCGGCAGCGCCGTGCTGCCGTCGTCGGCCTCGGTCACATTGCTGTAGCCGAGTTCGTTGAGCACGCTCTTGACGATGCGCCGCATGGTCGAGAAGTCGTCGACGACCAGGAATTTCATGTCGGGATTCAAGGCAGCGCCGGCTCCTGTGAATCCTTCCAGGCGGCGAGCCGCGCGCGCAGCCGCACCAGCGCCTGTCCATGCAGCTGGCACGCCCGCGACTCGGTCACGTTCAGCACCGCGCCGATCTCCTTGAGATTGAGTTCGTCCGAGTAGTACAGCGACATCACGAGCTTTTCACGTTCCGGCAGGCCTTCGATCGCCTGGATCAGGGCGCCACGGAAACCTTCGTCGGCCGTTTCCAGGAAGGGGTCGATGCTCTCGGCCGCCGCCGCGTTGGCGATGGTCAGATCATCGAGGCTCGTCAGCCGGCAGCGCGCGGCGTCCTGGACGATGGCGTAGTAATCATCGAGCGAGCACCCCATGCGCGCGGCGACTTCGGCGTCCCGGGCATCGCGGCCGGTCTCCCGCTCGATGTCGCGCACCGCGGCCGCGGCCGCGCGGGCCTTGCGGTGCACCGATCGCGGCGCCCAGTCGAGCTTGCGCAGCGCGTCGATCATGGCGCCGCGGATGCGGATGCCGGCGAAGGTCTCGAAGCTGGCACCGCGGTTCTCGGTGTAGTTGGCGGCGGCCTCCAGCAGTCCGAGCATCCCGGCCTGGATCAGGTCGTTGACCTCGACCGAAGGCGGCAGGCGACCGGCGAGGTGGTAGGCGATGCGTTTGACGAGTTCCGCGTGGCGCCTCACCAGCTGATCCGCATCAGCACTCCGGCGTTGCTGGGTGTAGGCGCCGACCGCGCTCATTGAACCGCCTCCAGTCTCACCGGGCGCGGCTGCACGAGCCGTTCGACGAAGAACTCGAGGTTGCCGCGCGGGCCGTCGGGTATCGGCCAGCCGGTGGCCTTGCCGGCGAACCTGCGAAACGCCTGCGCGGAGGCGCTGGCCGGATAGGCATCGGTCACGGTGCGTTGGGAGCGGACGGCGCGGCGCAGGTATTCGTCCTCGGGGATCTCGCCCACGAAGTCCAGTACGACCTCCAGGAACCGCGACGTGACCCGTTCGAAGCGCCGGAACAGGTCCTGGCCCGCACCGGGGGAGCGGACCATGTTGGCCAGCACGCGAAACCGGCTGACGCCGTGATGTCGACTCAGTACCTTCACCAGCGCGTAAGCATCCGTCAGGGACGCGGGTTCGTCGCAGATGGTAACCACGACCTGCTGCGCGGCCTGCGAGAACTGCGTCACACCGTGGCCCAGTCCGGCCGCCGTGTCGATGATCAGCACGTCCACCTGGGTGGCGAGGGCGCTGAAGGCCTGTACCAGGCCCAGATGCGCGCGGGCATCGAGGTTCGCGAGATTCGCGGCGCCGGATGCCGCCGGCACCACCTGGAAGCCCGGTGGCGCGGTGACCAGGATTTCATCCAGCGTGCGTTCGCCATTCAGCACATGCGCCAGGGTGTAGCGCGGCGACAGACCCAGGAACACGTCGACGTTGGCGAGACCCAGATCGCCGTCGAGCAGCAGGACGCGCCTGTCGCAGGCCGCGAGGGAGGCGGCCAGGTTGACCGCGACGCTGGTCTTGCCGACGCCGCCCTTGCCGCCGGTGACGGCGATCACCTGCACGGGGCGCGCCAGGCGCTCCAGTTTCGATCGGTCCATGAGGTTTCCGTCACGCGAGCGCATGTGCCACATCTCCGAATCGGCGCTTCAGCAGGTCTTCGTCGGCGGTGGCGCCGTTGGTCTGCGCCAGATGTATCGCGGCGGCGATGAGTTCTGCGGACCTGGCCGGCCGCAGATCCTCCGGAACCCGCTGGCCTTCGCTCACGTAGGCGATCGGCAGCCGGTTGCGCACCAGCACCGAGAGCATCCCGCCCAGGCTCACCGCTTCGTCCACCTTGGTCAGCACGCAGCTGGCGGGGCGGGCGGGCGCGAAGCGCCGCACCGCCTCCTCGATCGCGCCGGCCTGGGTGCTCGCCGCCAGCACCAGCGCGGTCTGCAGCTCATCGCCGACCCGCGACAGCTGCAACAGCCGCTGTGCGAGACTGGCATCGCGCTGCCCCGCTCCCGGGGTGTCGATCAGCACCATGCGGAAGCGCCCGAGGCGCGCGAGCACCCCCGGGAGCTGCTCGAGACCGTCCAGCGCGAACACCGGAACGCCCAGCAGCTGCCCCAGCGCGCGTACCTGATCCTGCGCGCCGATGCGTACCGAGTCGCCCGCGACCAGCGCCAGGTCACGCGACCCGTGCCGCAGAACCCAGCGGACGGCGAGCTTGGCCAGCACCGTGGTCTTGCCGACGCCCGTAGGTCCGATGAGGGCGATGCGGCCGCCGTTCTCCAGCCATTGGTCACCCGTCACCGGCAGCCGCTGGTCGAGGGATGCCCCCAGGTGTCGCCGCGCGAGGGTGGCGTCACAGTTCTTCGGCAGCTGCGTGACGATCTCGGCGGCGAGTCCCTGCTCGATGCCGATCTCGGTCAGTTCGCGGAGCATGTCGCTGTGCAGCGGCGCCCGACTCGTCAGGTCCTTCCAGGCCAGCTGGGCGAGCTGCGTCTCGAGCATCCGGCGCAGAGTCTTCAGCTCCGCGGTCATCTCGTCGTTATTGGCATCCAGCGTCGGAACCGGTCCCTTGTCGGCCGGCGCTTCGACCACGTCGCTGGCCGGCGCGGTCACGGGCACCTCGACGGCCGGCTCGGCCACCGCCATCGGCGCGAAGGGCGCGGGTTCGGGATCCACCGCGGGCTGGATCGGGGGAGCGAATGTCGCCGGCGGCGCGCAGTCCTGCACGCTCTCGGCGTCGAAATCCATGGCGGCGGTGATTTCCACGCCGTGCGCCGTGCGCCGGGTGGCGAGAATGACCGCGTCGGCCCCGAGGCTGTCACGGACGGCGCGCAGTGCGTGCCGGATGTCCGGTCCGGTATGGCGTGTGATCTTCATCCTGATTCTCCAGCTGCCTCGTGCCTATCTGTCATCGACCGACCGCCGCTACCAGGCGGACCTTGCGGTTGTCCGGAATCTCGCTCCACGCCAGGACGTGCATGTTCGGGACACTTGCGCGAATGAAACGGGCCAGCGTCTGCCGCAGCGGCGGCGGGACCAGCAGCACCGCCGGTTCACCCACGAGTTCCTGCCGCTGCGCGCTTTCCGCCAGGCGCGTCTGCAGCCGCTCCGCCAGGCCCGGTTCGAGCCCGGTCGCCGGCGAATTGGCGCTGCCAACGGATCCTTGCAGTAATCGTTCCAGATCCGGATCGAGCGTCATGACGGGAAGCTCGCCCGCCATTCCTGCGATGTCCTGCACAATCTGGCGGCCGAGGGCGACACGCACCGCCGCCTGCAGCACCGCCGGATCCTGGGACCGGGGTGCCTGCTCGGCCAGGGTCTCGACGATGGCGCGCATGTTGCGCAGCGGCACCCGTTCGGCCAGCAGTGACTGCAGTACGCGCACGAGCACGGCCATCGGCAGCACCTTTGGCACCAGGTCCTCGACCAGCTTCGGCGCGCTCTTGGCGACATTCGCCAGCAGCTGGCTGACCTCCTCGTGGCCCAGCAACTCGTGGGCATGGGACTGGATGATGTGGCTCAGGTGGGTCGCGATCACCGTGCCGGCGTCCACCACGGTGTAGCCCATGCTTTGGGCCTGATCCCGATCCGCCGGTTCGATCCACACGGCCTCCATGCCGAAGGCCGGATCACGGGTGGCGATGCCCTTCACCTGGCCGAATACACGGCCCGGATTGATGGCCAGGTCGCGCTCGGGATAGATGATGCTCTCGCCCACGGGCACGCCGCCCAGGTTGATGCGGTAGGTGTTCGGCGCCAGATCGAGGTTGTCGCGGATGTGCACCGCCGGCACCAGGAAGCCCAGCTCCTGCGAGAGCTTGCGGCGCACGCCGCGGACGCGGCCCAGCAGGTCCGCGCTCTGTGTCTTGTTGACCAGGGGAACGAGGCGGTAACCGACCTCCAGGCCGAGCACGTCCACCGGACGCACGTCGTCCCAGGACAGTTCCCGGGTCTCCGGCGCCGGCGGGGGCGGCGCCGCCGGGGCCGGCTCGGCGGCTGCGGCCGCGCGCCGCTTGCGGACCGCAAAGGCGCCTCCGCCGCACAGCGCGGCCATCGTGAGGAAGGCGATGTTCGGCATCCCGGGCACCAGGCCGATGACGCCGAGGAGACCCGCCGCGACGCCCAGGGCGCGGGGTTGCCCGAAGAGCTGGCGTTGCAACTCGCCACCCATGTCCTGCTTGCCGGACATGCGCGTGACGATCACCGCGACCGCGGTGGAGAGCAGCAGCGCCGGAATCTGCGTCACCAGCCCGTCGCCGATCGTCAGCAGCGTGTAGGTGCGCGCGGCATCGGAGAAACCCAGTCCATGACCAATGGTGCCGATCGCGAGGCCACCGAGGATGTTGATGATCAGGATCATGATGCCGGCGACGGCATCACCGCGGACGAATTTGCTGGCACCGTCCATCGAGCCGTAGAAGTCCGCCTCGGCGCGCACTTCGGCGCGCCGCAGCCGCGCATCGTCCTGGGTGATCAGGCCGGCGTTCAGATCCGCGTCGATGGCCATCTGCTTGCCGGGCATGGCGTCGAGGGTGAAGCGGGCGCTCACTTCCGAGATGCGTCCCGAGCCCTTGGTCACCACCACGAAGTTGATGATGGTGAGGATGATGAACACCACGACGCCGACGGCGAAATTGCCGCCGATCACGAACTCGCCGAAGGCCTGGATGACGCGGCCGGCGGCGGCGGGGCCCGCGTGCCCGTGCAGCAGGACCACGCGTGTGGAGGCGACGTTCAAGGCCAGCCGCAGCAGCGTGGCCAGCAGCAGGACGGTCGGAAACACGCCGAACTCGATCGGTCGCGCCACCTGGAAGACCGCCATCACGATCACGATGGACAGGGCGATGTTGAACGTGAAGAGCACGTCGAGCGCAAACGGCGGCAGTGGCAGCACCACCATGGCCAGCACCGCCAGTACGCCGACCGGTACGCCGATACCCGTGCGCAGCAGGCTGCGGATCAGGGGATTGCTCTGGGGTGCAGCCTCTGCCATATCAGTGCCTGGTTTCCTCGATCGTCGGATCGATGATCGGACGGGCCGGCTGCGCCGCGCCGTTTGCGGCGGTGCGCAGCTGGAAGACATAGGTGAGGACCTGTGCGACGGCCACGTACAGCGTCGCAGGCACCTCGGCATTCAGGTCGACATCGCGGAACAGCACGCGGGCGAGGGGTGGGGCCTCGAATACCGGCACCTTGTTCTCGGTCGCGATGCGGCGGATGTTGGCCGCCACTTCGTCCACGCCCTTGGCTACCACCACCGGCGCGCGCATGCGGGCCTCGTCGTAGCGCAAGGCGACCGAGTAGTGTGTCGGGTTGGTGATCACCACGTCGGCCTTCGGTACTTCCTGCAGCATGCGGCGCCGCGCCAGCTCCTGCTGCATGCGCCTGACACGGCCCTTGACTTCCGGGGCGCCGTCGCTTTCGCGAAGTTCCTGGCGGACTTCCGCGCGCGACATCCGCAGCTGCTTCATGTATTGACTCAGCTGCATCGGCACGTCGATGCCGGCGATGATGGCCAGCGACACCGACAGCGCCAGCAGGGCCGAGCCGGCAAGACTCACGGAGTGCGCGATGGCCGTGTTCAGGGGCTCATCGCCCAGGCCGAGCAGCTCGTGGGTCCTGGCGCGCAGGAAGATCACGGCGATGACTCCGACCAGCAGGAACTTGGCGTAGGCCTTGAGCAGTTCGGCGGCCCCGCGCAGGGACACCAGCCGCTGCAGGCCGGCCACCGGGTTCAGGCGGCTGAAGTCGGGCGCCAGCGCCCCGAAGCTCATGTTCCAGCCGCCGATGGCGAGCGGACTCACCAGCGCCGCCAGCAGGGTCAGGCCCAGTATCGGGGCCGACACGATCAGGCCCTGCGACGCGAGAGCCACCAGATCCGGCAGCAGGCGGTTCTCGTCGAGCGCCTGGGCGCGCGAGAGCGTCAGGCCGGATCGCATGAGACTCGCGAGCCCGGTCGCCATGGCGGCGCCGCCGAAGCGCATGGCAAGTCCCGCGACCAGCACCACGGCGGCGGTCGTCAACTCGCGGGAGCGGGGAACCTGGCCGTGCTTGCGCGCCTCGTCGAGGCGCTTCTGGGTCGGTTGTTCGGTCCGGTCCTGGCTGTTCTCGTTCTCGGCCATGGTCAGATCCGTGCACCGGAGAGGGACTGCAGCACGACGAAGGCCTCGGTCAGCAGGCGCTCAAACCCGGACAGCAGCTGCGGCACGCTCACGACCAGCACCAGTAGCCCGAATACCAGGGTCACCGGAAAACCCACGGACATGAGGTTCAACGACGGCGCGGCGCGGCTGACCATGCCGAACGCCAGGTTCACGATCAGCAACGCGGTGATGCCGGGCAGGGCGATCGACAGGGCGCCGCTGAAGAGCGTACCGCCCCAGAGCACGACCTGCCACAGGCCGGCCGTCCCGAAGCCCGGGCCGCCGACCGGCATCGTGCGAAAGCCGTCGGCCAGCACTTCGATCAGCCGCAGATGGCCGTCGAGGGCGAGGAAGACCAGGATGACGAAAATGGTGTACAGCTCGCCCACGGCCGTGGTGCCGGTGCCGCGGACCGGATCGACCGAGAGTGCGTAGGACAGGCCCATGCTGTTGGCGATCAGCTGGCCGCCGAGCGTGACGGCGTCGAAGACCAGCTGCAGGCAGAAACCCAGCGCGATGCCGATGACGACCTGCTGCGCGGTGGCGACGAGGCCTGCGAGCGAGAAGGCCGAAAGCTGCGCCGGAACCGCGATCATCGGCGCGAGGATCAGGGCGATGGCGCCGGCCAGCACGATGCGGATGCGTACCGGAACGGCCTGGCTCGAGAACACCGGCGCCACCATCAGGCAGGAACCGACCCGCACGAACGGCCACAGCACCTGGCCCAGCCAGGCCTCGAGTTGTCCGGTGGTGAGGCTGATCATCGTCGCGCTCTTCAGTTGACGAGGCCCGGAATGCTGGTGAACAGCTCCCGGGTGTAGCTGACGAACACCTTGATCATCCATGGCCCGGCGACCACCAGCGTGACCGCGATCGCGGCCAGCTTCGGGATGAAGGACAGCGTCATTTCGTTGATCTGGGTGGCGGCCTGGAAGGCGCCGATGACGAGACCGGTGACGAGCGCCGCCAGCAGCATCGGAGCGGCCAGCAGCAGCGTGATGACGAGGGCGCGTTCGGCGATGGTCATTACCGTTTCGGGTGTCATGTGTAGAAGCTCGAGGCAAGTGTCCCCATGACCAGCGACCAGCCGTCGACCAGCACGAAGAGCATCAGCTTGAAGGGCAGCGAAATCAGCACCGGCGAGACCATCATCATGCCCATCGACATGAGCACGCTCGCCACGACCAGGTCGATGATCACGAACGGAATGAAGATCAGGAAACCGATCATGAAGGAGGTCTTGAGCTCACTGGTCACGAATGCCGGCACCAGCAGGGAGAGCGGCACGTCGTCCGGGCTCGCGAATCCCTTGCCGCCGGAGATGCGCACGAAGGTCGCGATGTCGCTCTCCCGGGTCTGGTGCAGCATGAAGGTCCTGAGCGGTCCCACCGCCTTGGTGAGGGCCGTCGTCGAATCGATACTGCCCGCCATGTAGGGTTTCACGGCCTGCTCGTTGATGCGGTCGACCACCGGCGCCATGACGAACAGGGTGAGGAACAACGCAAGTCCGATCAGTACCTGGTTCGGGGGTGTCTGGCCGGCGCCGATCGCCTGGCGCAGCAGGCCCAGCACGATGACGATGCGCGTGAACGCGGTCATCATCAGCAGAATCGCCGGCAGCAGCGACAGTGCCGTCATCAGCACCAGGACCTGCAGCGTCAGGGTATAGGTCTGGCCGCCACCGGGGCCTGCCTGGACCGTGAGGGCCGGGAGGCCAACGTCGGCGGCGCACACGTGCGGCACGGCCGCGGCGATCACGGCGGCGAGCACCGGGAGCAGGAGGCGGTATCTGCGGGGGTCGCGGCTCACTTGCCCAGGCTCCTGCGCAGCAGGGCGCCGAAGGAGACGCCCGCGTCAGCGGGTACGCCAGGTGCCTGCGCGGCCACCGGTTCAGCGAGCACATGCAGGGCATTGACCTGGCCGGGAGCGACCCCGACCAGCACCTGCGTGGCGCCCACCTGCAGCAGCACGGCCCGCTCCTTCGGCCCGAGGCGCATTTCGGCGATGACGCTCATGACGCCGAGGCGGCCGCTGGCGATGTTGCGCATGCGCCGCGCCAGCCATGCGCACAGGAAGATCGCGCCGAGCACGATGCACAGCGCGAGGGTGACCTGGCCGAGGCCCGCGAATCCGGACGCCGGCGCGCCGGGGACGGCGCCCGGGGCCGCGAACACGTGTGCGGCCGTGACGGGTGCTGAAGATGTCATGGGCTCGGGCGCTCAGCGCAGCTTGCGGATGCGCTCGGCGGGGCTGATGACATCGGTCAGGCGGATGCCGAACTTCTCGTTCACCACCACCACTTCGCCGTGGGCGATGAGGGTGCCGTTGACGAACACATCGAGCGGCTCGCCGGCGACGCGTTCGAGTTCGACCACCGAGCCCTGGTTCAACTGCAGGAGATTGCGGATCGGAACCCGCGTGCGGCCCACTTCCATGGACAGCGTGACTGGAACATCCAGGATCACGTCCATGTTGATGTCGCTCTTGGCTTCCGGCGCCGAATCGGCCTGCAGATTGCCGAACTGCGCGGTCTGTGCTTCTGCTTGCGCTGCCATGGATGTTTCCTCTAGGACTTCTTCAGGAAGGGATTGGCCGCAACCGCGTTCTTCGGGCGGTTCAGGCGCTCGTTGATCTTGACGGCCTGCTGGCCGCGGGAGACGCCGAAGGTGCCGCGGAACAGCGGCACACCTTCGGCATTCAGGGTGATCGAGCCGTTGAAGTCGCAGGGGATGACATCGCCCGCCTTCAGGTTCAGCAAGCCGGCCAGCGAGACCGTGGCCTCGCCGAGCACGGCGTTCACGTCGATCTCGGCATCGTCGACCTCGTCGCGCAGCGCGCTGGTCCAGCGGCCGTCGCGCTCGGTGGCATCGGCGGCACCGCCGGCATCGAGCAGCTCGCGCAGCGGCTCGAGCATCGAGTAGGGCATGGTGACGTGCAGCTCGCCGCCGCCGCCATGCAGCTCGATGCGGAAGCTCGAGATCACGACGATCTCGGTCGGATTCACGATCTTCGTGAAGTGCGGATTGATCTCCGAGTGGACATGCTCGAATTCCAGCGCCAGGACCTTGGACCAGGCCTCCTTGAGGTTGTTGAAGGCGTGGCGCAGCAGCAGCTGGATGATGCGCTGCTCGGTGGCGGTGAAGTCGCGTCCCTCGACCTTGGCGTGCCGGCCGATGCCGCCGAAGAGGTTGTCGACCGCCGTGAAGACCAGCTTCGGATCCATGACCACCAGCGCCAGGCCGCGCAGCGGATTGATGCGCACGACGTTCAGGTTGGTCGGCATGTCCAGGGTGTTCACGTAATCGTTGAACTTCTTCATGGCGACCTGCGAGACCGTGATCTCGGGACTGCGGCGCAGCAGGTTGTAGAGTGTCTGGTGGAACAGGCGCGCGAAGCGCTCGTTGATCATCTCCAGCGCGGGCAGGCGCCCGCGCGCGACGTGCAGGTCGTTGACGAAGTCGTAGGCGCGCGCCTCGCCCGGCGGCGACAGCGGGTCCGTGCTGACGGCGCCGACGTCGATGCCGTTGATGAGCGCGTCGACCTCTGCCTGGTTGAGAATCTTTTCGGCGCCTTCGGCGGTCACGATGTATCCCTTGGGTCTTACTGCATCACGAAGGTGGTGAAGAGCACGGCGTCGACCTTCTCCGGCTGTCCGCCGTTGGCCGCCAGCACCTTGCGCACCGCGGCGAGGGCCGATGCGCGCAGTCTTTCCTTGCCGTCGTTGTCCGCCAGGTCGGCGGCTTTCTGGTTGCTGAACAGCAGCAGCAGGTCGTTGCGGATGATGGGATCGGAGGCCTTCAGGGCATCGACCGTCTTCGGGTCGTGCGTCATGATCTGTGCGGTGATCTGCAGGAACCGCACCTGCTGGTCACCCGCGAAGTTGGCGACGAAGGGCGGATCGAGCGGCACGTACAGCGGCGGCCCAGCGGGCGGCGGGGCCGTGGCGGCGGCCGCGGTCTTCGGCGCCTTGTGCGCCAGCATCAGCCAGGCGCCCGTGCCGCCGCATACCAGCAGCACGGCGCCGGCAATGCCGATGAGGAGCCAGGGCTTCTTGCGGGACGGGGTGGCGGCTACGGGGGCCGCCGCGGCGGCGGCTGGGGCGGAGGGTTGTGCGGCCATCGTTTGAACTTCCTGCGCAGGCTATGGGGACATGGGAATCTGCTCTGCCCAGGCAAGTGCAACGGTTGTGCCACGGGTGTCGGAATGCGCGCAAACCCCTGTGAAACAAGGGGTTTGCATGCCATGAGGAAGTGTGAGCGCGGTCACACCGGGGTCGCCGCGCCGGTTTTCCGGCGGATCGGGACGGCGGCGTCAGGCGTAGGTGTCGAGCAACGCCAGCCGCAGGTTCGCAGCCGCAGCCACGGTCGGGGTGGCTGCGGCAGTGGTGTCTGCGTTGCGCGGCCCCCCGGCGGAGGGCGCGGGTTGCGCCGGCTGCTGCTGCGGGGGCTCACGAAAGACGCCCGAGTCCGCGAGCGGCATGCCGGCGCCGGCAAACAGCTCACGCAGCTGCGGCAGGGACTGCTCGAGCGCCGTGCGCGTGGCCGCGTGCGTCGCGCCGAACCACACGCTCGCCTGGCCTGACTGCAGGGTGATATGCACCTGGACGGGCCCGAGGTCGGTGGGGTTCAACTGCAACTGGGCCTGGGTGATGCCGGACTGGGCGAGACTCGTGACACGGGTGGCGAGCTCGTCGGCGAACGCCGCAGAACCGACCGGCGCGTGGATGGTGAGGGTTGCGGCACCCGGGTCCGTGGCGGGACGCAGCAGCGCGGAGAGCTGTGCTGCCGCTGCAGCCGGTACCGCATCCGGATTGCCGCCGGACGCGGCCGTGGGTGCCGCGTGTGGCGCATCGGCGGTGTCGCCCGGGTCGCTTGACGGGGTCGCGCCGGTGAGGCCGCCGAGCAGCTTGTGCATGTCCGGAAGCGTCGCGAATTCGCCGGAGGTTGCCGGCGCGGGGGCTGGCGCGGGGGCTGGCGCGGGGGTCGGCGCGGCCTGCGCCTCAGCGCCCGGAGCACTCCGGGGCTGCGGTTGCTGGGCCGCATTGATCCGCAGCCGCGGGCCGCCGAGCGCCTGGGTCACTGCCGCGGCGAGCCCTGCGAGGCTCGCAGGATCCGCGGCCGTCGCGCCGGTCGGCGGGACGGCAGCCGCGGCGCCGGTGGTCGCCGCTCCCACGCCCGCGTCGGTTGCGGCCGGCGATGCCGCCGGAGGCGGCAATACCTGGGTAATCCAGGCCACGGCATCGGCGGGAGTTGCGGCGGCCTTGTGGTCCTGGGTAGTCGCGGCCCTCGAATCGGTCAACGGGGAAGTCACCCTGGCAGTCGTGGAGAGCGGCGAGGGGGCGGCGCTACGCTCCAGCGTGCTCGCCATGACGGTGCCGAAACTCTCGTTCGAGCCCTCCGTGGCATCCTCGGTTCCGGCGGGCGCTTCGCTCCCGGTGGCGGTGGCGGAGGCGGCGGCGGCGCCGGAGCGGCTCGCGCGGGCAATGCGGGTCCAGGCCGAAGGTCCCGGGGCCCTCGGCACCGCGGAGGTGCCGGCCTGCGTATCGGCGGCACCCGGGGGAGTGCTTGCGTTGCAGTCCTGGTCGGCCTGCGGGTGGGCCGCCACGGTGCCGGAATTTCCCAGCGTCAACGCATTGGATTGAATCGCCACTACTCGAGCCTCCCTCTTTGCGTACGTTGACCGCGATCGTCGGACTCGCGCTGGTCACGCCGGTCCCGGGCCTTGTGGTCTCGGGCCACGTGACTTTCCACGACCTTGTCCATGATCTGGGAGCGCTGTGCCGCGCCCTGCCAGTGGCTGTGTTCCGCGTCACACTCGGCCCGGGCCTTGTGCAACAGCTCCTCCTGCTGGCGTATGGCCTCGCTGAGCCTCGCCAGGAAGGCCTGGAATTCCCGAAGTCCGGCCCCGCCGATTCCCGAGGCGGCGCGTGCGCCGAAGTCGCGGAGGTAGCCCGCGTGGTAGCCCTGCAGTTCCCTGAGCTTTGCTTCGTGCTGCGTGACCCGCGCGCGGCTTTGCGCCAGGCGCTGGGCGTGCTGGCGCTGCTTCTCGTCCGTGACGCGCTGGACCAGCTGCATTCTGCGGGTGGGGCTCACGAGGCACCGGCCGGGGCGGGCTCGGCCATGACACTCTGCAGTGCGGCGAGGCTCCCGGCGAAGTCCACGCGCGTACGCATGTCCTGCTGCAGGAAGCGCTCGAGCCTGGGCCATTGCGCGATGGCCGCGTCGATCCGCGGATCACTGCCGCGCTGGTAGGCGCCGATGGCGATCAGGTCGCGATTCTGTTCATAGGTCGCCAGCTGCTGCCGGAACCGGCGTGCCAGCTCCAGGTGTTCGGACGGGACGATCTCGTGCATGGCACGGCTGACGGAGGCTTCAACGTCGATCGCCGGATAGCGTCCCGCTTCGGCGATCCGGCGCGACAGCACGATGTGGCCGTCGAGAATGGCGCGTGCGGCATCGGCGATCGGATCATTCTGGTCATCGCCCTCGGCGAGCACGGTATAGAACGCGGTGATGGACCCGCCGCCCTGCAGGCCGTTGCCCGCGCGTTCCACCAGTTGCGGCAGGCGCGCGAACACCGAGGGCGGGTAGCCCTTGGTCGCCGGGGCCTCGCCGATGGCGAGCCCGATCTCACGCTGTGCCTGGGCGAAGCGCGTCAGGGAATCCATGATGAGCAGCACGCTGCGTCCGCGATCGCGGAAATACTCGGCCACGGTGGTGGCGAGCCACGCGCCGTGCAGGCGCATCAGGGGTGGCGTATCCGCCGGGGCCGCCACCACGACGGCGCGTGCACGGTCGCCGGGACCGAGGATCCGGTCGACGAACTCCTTCACTTCACGGCCGCGCTCACCGATCAGGCCGACCACGATCACGTCGGCGCTGGTATAGCGGGCCATCATGCCGAGCAGCACGCTCTTGCCCACGCCGCTGCCGGAAAACAGGCCGATGCGCTGGCCGCGTCCGACCGTCAGCAGGCTGTTGATGGTGCGCACGCCCACGTCCAGTGACTGCGAGATGGGCTGGCGGCCCAGGGGATTCATCGGCACGCCGGTCAGACGCGCGCTGTCTTCGCAGTTGAGCGGGCCGCGTCCGTCGAGGGGCTGGGCGGCGCCGTCGATGATCCGCCCGAGAAGCTGCGGGCCCACCGGCACGGTGCCGGCGCGTTGTCGTGGCAGGACGCGCGCGTTCGGTCCCAGGCCGTGCGGATCCCCGGTCGGCATCAGGTACAGGCGCTCACCGGAGAAACCGACCACCTCGGCTTCGATGCGGCCGCCCTCGGTCGTCAGGACATCGCAGCTGTCACCGATGGCGGCCTGGCAGCCGACCGCCTCCAGCGCGAGGCCCACCATGCGCGTGAGGCTGCCCTGCACGGCCGGGGGAGGCAGGCGCTCGACCCGGCGGATGCAGCGGGCGAGCGACTCGCGCAGGCGCTCGCCGCTGCCGGGGGGCGTCGGTGCGCTCATGGCTCGCGGGCCCGTTCCTCGCCGAGCATGCTGCTGACGATGGCGTTGACACGGCTTTCGAGCCGCGCATCGATCTGAGAACTCTCCGAACGCACCAGGCAGCCGCCGCGAGTGAGCGTGGGATCCTCGACCACGGTCCAGGCGCGCTCCTGGCCGGCGGTCGCGAGGCGCTCGGCAATCGCCGCGGCATCCTCCGGATGCAGGTGCACGCGCACCTCGCGCGCCGCCGCCGGCAGCCGGCCGACGGCCTCCCGTATCAAGGCCGCGATCTGTCCGGGGTCGGCCTTCAACTCGCGACGTGCGAGCTGCTTGCCGACCGCCAGTGCCAGCAACACGAGCTGCTGCTCGACTTCGTCCTCCATCGCGGCCAGCGGCCGGCTCAGCTGCCGCAGGATCTCGTCCACGCGCGCGACCTTCGCCTCGAGCGCTTCGGTCTGGCTGCGCAACTCGGCGCGTCCGGCATTGAGGCCCTCCTCGTAACCGCGGGCCACTTCCTCCTGGCGCGCGGCATCCAGTCCGCGATCGCGGGCGGGCGGCTCGCGGCGCATGCCGACGATAGGGCCGTTGACCGCCGGCAATGACCAGCGCTCGGCCAGGTTCGCGCCCCGCATGGTGTCAGACAAAGGTCTCTCCCTTGCCGCCCAGGGCGATGGTGCCTTCCTCGGCGAGCTTGCGCGCCACGGCCAGGATCTCCTTCTGCGCGGCCTCCACGTGGGCCAGCCGTACCGGTCCCTTGGCTTCCAGGTCATCGCGCAGCATTTCGGCGGCGCGCTGCGACATGTTCTTGAAGATCTTCTGCTTGAGGGGCTCATCGCAGCCCTTCAGCGCCAGCAGCAGCTGGTCGCCCTGCACCTGGCGCAGGATCTCCTGCAGGCCGCGGTCGTCGACATCGATGAGATTGTCGAACACGAACACCAGGTCCTGGATGCGGGCGCCGAGGGCCGAGTCGGCATTGGTGATGTGTTCCATCACGCTCGACTCGATCGCGGGCTCCAGCGCGTTGATGATGTTCGCGGCGGCCTTTTCGCCGCCGAGCTCCGAGGTGCGGCTGGAGGTGCTCGCGAAACTCTTTTCGATGACCTCGTCCAGCTCCGAGAGCGCGACCGGCTGCACGCCATCGAGGGTGGCGATGCGCAGCATCACGTCGGCGTGCAGGTTGGCGGGCAGCTGGGCCATGACTTCGGCGGCCATGTCCGGCTCCAGGTACGCCAGCACGATCGCGATGATCTGCGGGTGCTCGTTGCGGATCACTTCGGCGACGCTGCGCGAGTCCATCCACTTGAGCGTCTCGAGTCCCTTGTTCGGCAGCCCGACGTTGATGCGTTCGATGACGTTGGCCGCCTTTTCCTCGCCCAGCGCGTTGGTCATGACGTTGCGCAGGAATTCGTCGACGCCCACGCCCACCGAGGTCTGGCGCGCCACGCCATTGGAAAAGTCCGACAACACGCCGCTCACCTCCTCGCGTGACACGTTCTGCAGCTGCGCCATGGCGGCGCCGATCTTCTGCACTTCGCGGGCACCCATGTGCTTGAGCACCTGGGCGGCCTCGTGCTCGCCCAGCGTCAGCAGCAGGATTGCCGCCCGTTCGGTGCCGTCGCGTGCGGCGCGGTTGGGGGAATCGTCACTCATCGACGGCGACCCAGTTGCGGACCACCTGCGCGACGCGCTTCGGATCCTGGTTCACGAGCGCACGGGCGTTGGTGATCTGCTGGTCATAGGGAATGGCGGGGGCCGGTGGCGCGGCCTGCGCCATCGCGCCGGCATCACCCCCCTGGCCGGGATGCAGGGGCATGCCACCCGCATAGCCGCCGGCCGCGCCGCCCGCGGCCATATCTGCGGGACGCGCCAGCAGCCCGGCGGTGCGAGCCGTGGGCATCAGGCCCTTGATCAACGGACGCAGCACCGCCAGCGCCAGCACCAGCAGCACGATCACACCGGCGCCGAGCTTCGCCATGTCGCGAAACAGCGGGGTCTCCCATACCGGGACCTTTTCCAGGGTGGTATCCGCGGGCGGGGCGTCGTTGCGGAACGACGCATTCACCACGTTGACGCTGTCGCCGCGCGCCTGATCGAAGCCCACGGCATCCTTCACGAGGGTCGTGATGTGGGAGAGTTCGGCCTCGGTGAGCGGTCTGCCGGATGTGGCCTTGCCGTCCTTGGCGGGGACCGGCATGTCATCCACCACCACCGCGACCGTCAGGCGTTTCAACTGTCCGGCCGGCTGGCGGGTATAGGCGACGGTACGGTCGATCTCGTAGTTCCTCGTGCTCTGTGTCGACACGTTGTCGGGAGCACTGCTGGCGCCTGCGGCCGCCGTGGCGGCTACCTGCGCCTGCCCGGGGCCCGGGGTCGCCGCCGCCGGCTTGGCCGCCGGCGGGGGCTGCGCGACGCCGGCGGCGGGCGGCTGGTTGCTGAGGGCCCCGGGTACGCCGCCGTTGGCCGCGGGATCGCGGCTGCTGTTCTGGGATTCCTGTTCACTGCGCACGATCTGGCTGCCGGGCTTGTAGTCCTCGGTGGCCTGTTCCGTGGTCGAGCTGTCCACCTGCGCCACGACCTGCGCCCGCACGCGCCCGACGCCGACGATCGGCGTCACGATGGATTCGATGCGCTGCTCGTAGTCGTCCTCCATGCGCTGCACGACCTGGAAGCGCTCCTCGCGCAGCGAGGAATCATCGCTCCCCTGTGGGGTGGTCAGCAGATGTCCCTGCTGGTCCACCACGGTGACCTGGTTCGCGCGCAGGTCCGGGACGCTGGAGGCGATCAGGTTGACGATGGCCTGCACCTGTTCCTGTTCGAGCCGGCGGCCCGGTTTCAGCTGCACGAATACCGACGCGCCGCCATCGCGCTGGTCGCGGATGAAAGCCGACTGGCGCG
>DATJPN010000077.1:0-2955 GCA_035506335.1 Steroidobacteraceae bacterium
GATCAAGGCCGGCGGCCCGGCCGCCGGCGGCGGCTTTGGCGGCCCGCCGGCACCCCGCCAGCCTTGAGACCGGAGAGGCGAACTGACGCCATGACCAATCGGCGCGAGTTCCTGCACGGCGCCGCGGCTATCGTGGCCGCGCCGCTCGCGGCCGGCGCCGCCGTGCCGGCCGCACGCCAGGCCGGCTTCAACACCGTCCTCATCGATACGCGTCACGCGCCGGCACGCGCCTTCGGCGCGGATCTGGAGGGCTATGGCGCCACGGTCGTCGGCCTGCCGGACGGTGACATCACGGCGGCGTGGGTGTCGCGGATCCATCCGGCCTGGAAGCGCGCGCGGATCAGCCTCGCGGGCCTCACGGAGCAGCCGGCGCTGTTCTGTCTCGAGCAACTCGCCTTCGGCCACGGCCTGCGGGTGGTCTTTCATGGCGAGCATGTGCTGCTCCCGGATGGCCCCGCCCGGCATCGGATATGCCGCGGCGCCCCCGAGGTTGCGGCATTGCTGCAGGGCTCGGGTGCACAGTGGCCGCACCGCCTGGCACAGTCCCTGGCTGCCTGGCGCCCACCCACAGGCGTGCGCTTCGGGCCGAGCGAGGCCGCGATGGCACCTGCCCTGCCGACTCGCGCACGGCGCCTCATGTCCTGGATGATCTCAGCATGAAGCTACCGCCGAACGTGAGCCCGGCCGCCTTCAATGCCGCGCTCGCCGCCTGGCGCACGAGCGTCGGCGCCGAGTGGGTCTTCACCGCCGATGAGGACGTCGCCTTGTATCGGGACGCCTACTCGCCGTACTGGGGCGAACCCGAGGAGCGCGTCGCCTCCGCGGCCGTGGCACCGGCCTCGCTCGAAGAAGTGCAGGCCGTGGTGCGTGCTGCCAACGAGCATCGCATCCCGCTGTACCCGATATCGACCGGACGGAATCTCGCCTACGGCGGCTCCGCACCGGTGTACTCCGGCAGCGTGGTCCTGGACCTGAAGCGCATGAACCGCGTGCTGGAGGTAAGCGAGCGCAATGCCTACGCGCTGGTCGAACCCGGGGTCAGCTACTTCGACCTGTACGATCACATCACCAAGGCCGGCCTCGACGTTTGGATCGATCCGCCGGACCCGGGCTGGGGCAGTGTCATCGGCAATGCGCTCGACGGCGGCGCCGGCTGGACCGCCTCCCCGTTCCGCGACCACTTCGGCGCCCATTGCGGCATGGAGGTGGTCCTCGCCAACGGTGAGGTCGTGCGCACGGGCATGGGCGCGCTGCCGAACTCGAAATCCTGGCAGCACAATCGCTGGGGCTACGGAGCCTGGGTCGATGGGCTCTTCCGGCAATCCAATTTCGGCATCGTCACGAAGATGGGATTCCATCTCATGCCGCGGCCCGAGGCCCTGGTCTCGGCCAACGTCACCTCGATGCGCGACGAGGACATCGTGCCGATGCTCGATGTGCTGAACCTTCTCGAGAACCAGCATGTCGTGAACGGTTCGACGCAGATCTTCGGCGGACCGGACCGGCCCGGAAGCAATTTTCCGACGTGGACCTGCCAGGTGCCCATCTATGGACCCGAGAACGTCGTGCGGGCGCAGATGGACCATGCACGCGCCCGGTTCACGGCCATCCCCGGCGTGAATTTCACCGTCGGCGAGCTCTTCCGCACGCCGCTGTCGGCCGAAGCGCAGGCGCGCGTGCGACTGGTGAATTTCGGCATCCCGAACCTCTCGACCTTTTCGATGCTCGGTCGCAGCCCGGCGAATCCGAATCCCGAAGGCGGGCACATCGGCTTCTCGCCCATCGTGCCGCGCACCGGCGAATCACTGCTGGAATTCAAGCGCTTCTACCAGGACAACCTGAACAAGGTGAGCGGCGGAGAGAATCTCGGCATCGTGGGTCCGGTGTACATGACCTGCTGGGACCGCACGCTCGTGTGCCTGATCATGTTCCCGATCGGCCGCGACCGGGAGCGCAACGCGAAGATGCGCCGCGCCTTCACGCAGTGGGTACAGCTCGCCGCCGAGCGCGGCTGGGCCGAGTACCGCGCACCGGCCGTGTTCCAGGACCTGGTCGCCGACACCTATTCCTTCAATCACCATGCGCTGCGCCGCCTGCGCGAGACCATCAAGGATGCGGTGGATCCGAACGGCATCCTCTCGGCGGGCCGCTACGGCGTGTGGCCGAAGCATCTGCGCAAGGTCTGACATGCGAACCTGCCGCGCCCTCACGGTCTCATCGGCACTGTGCCTCGCCCTGCTCACCCGGGCGGCAGCCGCCGCGGCCACCCCGGAGGCGACCGCCACCGGCAAGGCCGTGTACGAATACTGGTGCGCACCCTGTCACGCGCCCGGGCCCGGGCACCCCGGCACCGAGTCGCTGCGGCTGAAATATGCCGGTAAACTGCCCGCCGTACTGCTCGAGCGCACCGACCTCGCGCCACAGGCCGTTGCGGCCTTCGTGCGCCAGGGCGTGCTGCTGATGGCCCCGTTCCGCAAGACCGAAATCACCGACGCGCAGCTCGCGGCCCTGACCGGCTACGTCGCGGCCCACTACAAGAGTCCTTGACGGGAGCTGGCAACCGTCTCAGTGGCATTCGAAATCAGTGCTGCCGACCGGGTGGCAGAAGTCCCCCCAGTTGCCGCTCGCGCGCCAGTAATCGACCATACCGATCTCGCGCAGCAGCGCCTTGAATCGCGCATCGGACCGCAATGGCGTTCGGGTCGGAAGCCAGATCCACGGGTAGGAAAGATTCCCCACGGCGAAGCTGTGGCGCAGCATTTTCAGTGCCAGATCCTGGTCACCGAGATAATCCGCGTACCGGAACAGGAACATCAGTGGAATCGCGCTGTTGCCGACAGCCGGGCTTTCAAAGGCTGCGCGTATCGCGGCGAGTTGCTCGGTCGGGGTGGCCGAGGCCGCGGCCATCTTGTGGCTCACGGACGCCAGCACCGGCATCATGTCGGCCGTAACCTG
>DATJPN010000078.1:0-10720 GCA_035506335.1 Steroidobacteraceae bacterium
AATCGCGAGCACCAACACAACATCTTGTCGTTGCTCGTAGCTGTAGAGCGCCATATAGCCACTCTTTCCGTACGATATCAGCAGTTCTCGCAGACCCTCCTCACATGATCGGCCGATCAGCGGATGGCGCTCAAGAATCTCGATGCCATCACGAATGACGTCAATCGCGGCAAGTGCAGCCTTTGGCGCGTCTTCAATGAGGAAATCGGCCAATCGCTCCAGGTCTGCAAAGGCGTGTCGGGAGTAAACTACTTCCGCCACGTTCGCACTTTCGGCCGCGCCACCCGCTCGCCACGGACGCGGGCAGCCATATAGCGGTGCACATCCGCTGCCGCGAAACCCTCGCCGCTCGTGTGCGCCTCAGACCGTGCAGCCACTGCCTCGGCGACAAATGCTCGGCGCTCCTCGTCCAGGCGAGTCTGGTGCTCAATCGCCTCCAGCATGAACGCGTGGGGCGATTTATCAGCCGCCTTGGCCGCTGCCGCGACCCGTCGTTTGAGATCTGCGGCAATCTTCAGTGTGGTCGCTATGTGGGTACTCATCATTCCTCCCGGTATCGGGTATTACTATAGTAATACCCATGGAAAGGCGATTCAAGGGCGCCTCCGCTGCCGCTTGATTCCGCGTGCGTTGGCCTATTGCGGTCATCGATGACCGTCAGCATGTGATGCAGAGCGGCCAGATTCGCTGGGACAATTTGGGACACGCAGCCGATGACGCCGCACGACATCGAATGACATCACGTGACGCCGGGTGACTAATGCGCTTAGCCCTCCCCTCGCATACTGTTGATCTGTAAGGCCCTGACCACGGCTTCACACGGCAGGGGTCACGGGTTCAAGCCCTGTATCGCCCCATATAATCAATAACTTACATGACTCTCACTGAAATTTCGGCCTTCGGCCAGAGCAATCTTGCCTTTGACTCGACCAGAGTCTGCCCGCAGCGGGAGACGACATTCTGCAGGAAAACCCGATGGGTTGATCCCTCGATGCGTAACGCGTTACAGTGTAACGCGTTACGGGAGACCAGGAATGGCGCAGGCTGCTGAGAGGATGAAGGCGATGCGCGCGCGGCGTCGCGAACTGGGCCTGCGTGAACTGCGCCTCACTGTCCCGGACGCCCGATCAAAGGCTGTTCGTCGGCGCGTTGCGCGGCAAGTCGCCACGCTGGGCCCGACATCAGAGCAAGAGGCCATGCGCTGGATCGAGGCCGTCTCGGAATTCGATACTCCGTGAAACGAGGCGACGTCGTTACCGTCGCAGCGAGCGGTGATTACGGAAAACCGCGGCCAGCGGTAATCGTGCAAACCGACGCGCTACCCACGGCACACGCATCGGTCATCGTCTGTCAGATGACCTCCGACATCGTCGATACACCTGACTTCCGGGTAATCGTTGAGCCTACCGAGACAAATGGACTGCGATCACGCTCTCAGGTAATGGCTGACAAACCGGTGACCATACGCCGCAGTCGAGTCGGAAAACAGATTGGCAGCCTGGACGCCGCAGACTTGCTGCGACTGAACGTCGCGCTTGCGTTTGTGATGGGTCTTGCAGACTAGCTGCAATAAGACTCTCGAACAATCCGGAACTGCAGAAAGCACCGGTCCGGGATATTCGAAAAGTGGAAGTGCCTGGCCGGGGCGGTGGGCTGAATTGGGAGACACCGGATGTGGACATCAGTGTCCCTGGGCTCATAGCCTCCGTCTTCGAAGGACCGACGTGGCTTGCTGAACGATGTTCAGGGTGACCGTCAGCTGGATGGCCCCCGTTTCAGGAATGTAGAATTTCGGCCCACGAATCCCGGGGGCTCAATGCCTAAACCATTTTGCGCAGTCGCGGCAATTGCCCTTTGGACGTTCGCTGGCCTCACTCGAGCGATGGCGGATGATGCTCCGGCGTCTTCGGCGCCGCCGGCATCATCGTGTGACTATGGTCGACCGAGCGACATCGACACGATGAGCCCAGAGGTTCTGGCCGTTAGCAGGACTGTGTTCATGAAGATCTGTGGGCTGTTCAATGGTGAATTGCTCAATGGGCGTGATTCCCATTCAGGACACCTGAAGCAGCCCGGAAAGATCATTGGAACGGATGTCGGTGTACCGTATCCCTTCGCTTCTCTGGCGCGCCACGAGACAGGCACTGTCGTCATGGCTTTCGTTGTGGAAACCGATGGACGGGTCTCCCGGGAAGCGCTCCTGAAGTCGTCCGGATATCCGAATCTGGACAATGCGGCACTCACTTGGCAAAGCAGTGCCCGGTATGAAACCCCCGCATACCTGGACGACACGCCCGTGCGCGTCTATCTGGTCCGTCGCATCAACTTTGAAATGGCTAGAGACCGCAGCAGCCTCCCGGCCGGCGCATCGATGCTGCGACGCCCGGCAACCGCGCAACCTCCGCCTCAACCTCCGCCTCAATAGCCCGCAACCTCGTCACCGCCGCCGCGTCGTGGTTCCCCTGGTTCGAAAAGCTGAAGTTCGGTCCGATTCGCAATGCACGGCTTCAGACTAAAGCTTGCCGCAATTACGGTACAGCAGGTAGGCCGCGATGCGCGCATCGGAATCGATCTTGACGTAGTTCGTCGGCGGGAACGCTCCGATGGCATTGCTGATGCGCGCCGAAAACGCCTGCTGGTCCTTCCATTTGGCAAAGAACGCCTTGCTCAGTAGTGGTGGCGTCATGCCGCCATTGCCGTCGAGGGTCTTCAGGTAATTGGCGTCGAGCAGGCCAATGTCCGGAATCTCGTGTCTGGCGGCGCCCGGTACCCTGCCCTGAAGGTTGTACAGGTGGCACAGCCCGCAGCTCGAGTCGTACTCGTGACGGCCCTTGATCGCCTGTTCGAGCGTATAGGTATTGTTCACGCAAAGATCTGCGGCCGCGGCGGTGTGCGCCAGCAGCGCCAGGGCGATCGCGCCGATCAGCCTTCTCATGCCCCCTCCGGTGCCGCGATCCGCAAACTCGAAATTCGCGGCGTTCAGTCCCTGGGCACCTTATCACCCCATCCGGCGCACAAGGCAACGATCTGAAGGTGCCTGGACGGAACATTCAGCTTTTCCACCATGGTGCAAGCGGGCTATCGCGGGGCGGAAATGGGTAACGTTTCTCGGAACCCTCCATATGTCAGGTACACACCGATAGCGAGAGAAACGGAGGCGTACAGATAGAAAAAATCCTCGTATCGGAGCCCCTTGAGGAAGACCGCCGATTGCGCATCCGGCGTCAGAGCGAGGAACAGCACGCCCTTGATGACCGTCACCCAGCTGACGAGGCTGACGATGACCGGGAGAGCACCGCTGGACCAGAGGTTGTGCGCGAGGACCATCGCCAGGCCCGCGGTGAGCGTGACTACGCCGATGAAGAACATCAGCGGCGCATCCTGCAGCAGCAATGTTACGGTGCCCACGTAGGTCCGTCCGCGCAGCAGCATGCACAGCGCCGCCACGATGTAGTACAGCCCGATCAGTCTGCTCAGGAATATGGTGCGTGGTGACATCGCCTTCCCCTAGGTCGGCGTACGTCCTGCAGCGGCGACCGCCTTGATGAAGCGGTCGAGTTTGGCCGTGAACCGGTCCTGCTCGATCTCGCGCTGCTCGAGGACCAGGGTTGCGACGGGGGTCCGTCCGCACAGCATCGCCACATCGCCGATGACCTTGGGCCCGCCCGAGCCGCCCTGGGTGCAGAACACCGCGAGCGCCGCGAACCGATCCTTGTGCGCCGTGATGTAGCTGCGCAGGGGCGAGCACATGTTATGGCCCCACACCGGCGTGCCGAGGATGATGAGATCGTAATCGGCCGGATTCCTGGCTGGCGTCGCGATGCCGATCACGCGCTGCTTCATGGCCTCTCGTGCCGAACGGAGGTATCCCCAGATTCCGGAGCGATCCCCGGCTTCCGCAATGCACTCGATATCGGCGCCGAGTGCTCCCGCGATCGCCTCGGCGATCTGGCGCGTGCGCCCCGTGCGGGAAAAGTAGACCACCAGGATTTTCATGAACGCGGTCCTGCCGTCGGTACGCGGACGTTACCGCCTCGGCAGGCAAAAGAGCATACGTAGAGACCGCGACCGGAACGCGGACTACGCCTTCGGCCCCCTGGTGGGCGTCAAGGCGGTCGTCGGGTGGCTGGCCGGGGTTTGGGCCGGGGCCGCGGCCCTCAGGCACTTGTCCCGGGCGCGCAGGCCGACGAGCATCGGGGTGGACGGGGTCAGCGTGTAACCGCCGCAGCGATACATCGGGGAGGCGATGGCCTGAGACAGCACCAGCGCGGCGCTCATCGCGGCCCAGGCGCCCGCAACCCGGTGGGTCGGCAGCCGCAGGCGGCTGCGGGCGAGAGCCTCGGCGGACATTACCACGGCCAGAGCCGAGGCCGGCAGCGCGACGAAGACCTGCCAGAACATGATGGTGGTCGGGGAGAGCGCGAAGGAGATCAGCGCCGCCGCGCACATCGCGATGACGTAGAAGCGCAGCCAGGAGCGCGGGCGATACGGCGCGCACACCTGCGCCAGGAATCGGCGCGGCGCATGCCGGAAGAATCGCCACTGCAGCCACAGCGTGACGAGCAGCGTCGCCGTCGCCACGGTCGCGAGCCCCTGCGCGAGGGTGCCGAAGACGGGCCCGGCCGTCGGACCCAGGGCCGCGGTGAAGTCCAGATCGTACATCCGCGCGACGAAGCTCAGGCTCGAGAGCTTCACCCAGTACAGCACCCCGCGGAACAGCGGGAAACCATAGGCGAGACCGCGCAGCAGGAAACCCTTGCCGCCGGGGAGGAGGCTCGCGTCCTGATGCACCGCCCAGAGCCAGGGCGCAAGGCTCGCCACGCACGCCGCGACGCCCAGGGCGAAGCCCTGCCAACTCACCTTCAGGCGGCCGGATGCGAAGAGCAGCACGGACAGGATGCACAGCACGGCACCGGAGGTGTGGACCTGCACGCTCAGGCCCAGCAGCAGCACGTGCGCGGCGGTGGTCCGGATTTCGCGTCGCTGCGCCATGCGCTGCGCGGTGATGAGGTGCAGCACCGCGAAGACGTACATGTAGTTCGCATCCCACACATGGGCCGCGAAATACAGGTGCCAGGGCGACAGCCACACGAGCACCAGCAGCAGATAACGCCCGAAGTCGCTCAGCGCGGGCTTCAGGGCCCGCACGAGCAGCACGAAGGCACCGGCGTGGAGGATCAGCGTGAAGAGTGCCGGCGCGCGATAGTCATTCCACAGGTACAGCGGCAGCGCCACGAGCAGCCCCGAAAAGCCCCCGGGAGAGAACCCTCCGGCCGAGGTGATCATCCCGTGCGGCACCCACACGTGGTTGTGCGCGAGCTGCCAGCCGAGGTTCAGCAGCTGCGCCTGATCGCTGCTCAGCTGTGAGTTGACCACCATCAGCATCCCGATGGCGAGTCCGAGCACGAACCAGGAGACGAAACTCGCGGGCGCACTGGGGCGGATGACCACGCGTGGGGTGGTCCCATTGACTGCCGAGTCCATCCGTCACCTGTATTCGGGTATTGCCCAGGCCGCTCTTGCTGTTGTTCTCACAGCCGACACACCCGAACCATACAATTTGTAAGTTACTATTACAAATCGTATCTCTCGCAGGTTACATGAGGATCTCTCATCTCTATGCCAATTAAATCATGAGGTTAGTCCACCAACCTCCGGTGCGAGCACACGCCGGGTCACGGCCTTCATGGTCAGGCCCTGCACCAGAATCGAGAAGACGACGATGGCGTAGGTCAGGGCCAGCACCGTGTTGCGCGCCGGCCCCGCAGGCAGTGACAGCGCCAGCGCCACCGAAATGCCGCCCCGCAACCCTCCCCAGGTGAGCAGCAGCCAGGAGCCCCGCGGCAGGTCGAAGCGCCGGCCGAGCAGGACGAGCGGGGTGGTCACGGTGAGCCACCTTGCGGCCAGGGTCACGGCGATCATCGCCAGCGCCGGCCCGAGGATGCGCGGCGGGAAGCTGATCAGCACGACCTCCATGCCGAGCAGCACGAACAGGATGCAGTTCAGGATGGCGTCGATGAGGTCCCAGAACTTCTCGAGGTACTCGCGCGAGACGCGATCGACTCCCGCGTGGCGCAGGTGAGCCCCGACGATGAGACCCGCGACGACCATCGCCAGCGGCCCCGAGGTATGCAGCGCGTTGGCCAGCGCATACCCACCCACCACGGCGGCCAGGGTAATCAGCACCTCCTCGGCGTAACTGTCGATGCTGCGCAGCAGCCAGTCCGTCGCCGCCCCCAGGACGAATCCGAAGAGCAGGCCCCCGAGGGCCTGGCGAGCGAACAGCATCAGGGCCTCCCCGGCCGATGGCGCCGGGCCGCCGCTGAGGGCGGTCACGATGAGTGCGAACAGGACCACGCCGATGCCGTCATTGAACAGCGACTCACCGGCCATCACCACCTCGAGGCTGCGCGGCGCGCCGGCCGATTTGAGCATGCCGAGCACGGCGATGGGGTCGGTCGGGGAGATCAGGGCCCCGAAGATCAGGCAGTACACGGCCGGCAGGTGCGCACCGAGCAGCGGCAGCAGCCAGTAGACACCCGCCGCGATGATCGCGGTCGAGACCAGCGTGCCGAGCAGCGCCAGCAGCGCCACCGGAGCGCGCCGGCGCCGCAGTTCCGCCACATCCAGGTGCAGTGCGCCGGCAAACAGCAGGAAGCTCAACATGCCCTGCATCAGCACCATCGAAAAATCCACCGAGGAGAGCCACGGCAGCACCGTCTGGCGCAGGGCACCGAAGCCGAGCGCGTTCAGGCTCACCAGACCTCCGGAAACGGCCAGCGCGATGGCCATCACGCCGATGGTGGACGGGAAGCCCACGAAGCGATGATTGACGTAGGCAAACAAGGCGGTGATCACCACGCAGGCGGCGACGATGTTCATGCCTGATCCTTTGAGGCGGCAGCGGTCCGGCATGAATGTAGCACCACGGCACGTTATGCTGTGGCGGAGGCGCCGGAGGACACCGTGTCGGACACGTCGAATCGAATCATCGTCACCGTCGTCGGGCACGACCGCACCGGCATCATCGCCGAGACCTCCCGGGTGCTCGCCGACGCCGGCGTCAATATCCTGGACATCTCCCAGACCCTGCTCGGGGAGTTCTTCGTCATGATCCTGATGGCCGACATGACCCACGCCACGATCGGCCTCGATGCCCTGAAGGCGCGGCTGCAGGCCAAGGCAGGCGAGCTGGGCCTGAAGATCGACGCCCAGCACGAGGACGTCTTCAAGTACATGCACCGGGTCTGAGCATGGGCAGCTTCCACTTCGAACCCGAGGAGATCCTCGAGACCGTGCAGATGGTCCAGATGGAAAATCTGGACATCCGCACCATCACCTTGGGCGTCAGCCTGCGCGATTGCGCCCACCCGCAGCTGGCCCAGTCGGCGCTGCGCGCCTACGACAAGATCTGCCGCCATGCCGAGAAGCTGGTGAGCGTCGGGGATGCCCTGGAGCGCGAGTACGGCATTCCGATCATCAACCGGCGCATCTCGGTCACGCCCATCGCGCTCGTGGCCGAGAGCTCCGCGGCCGATGACTATGTGGCCATGGCCCTGGCGCTCGACCGCGCTGCGGTCAACGTGGGCGTGAATTTCATCGGCGGCTTCTCGGCCCTGGTGCACAAGGGATTCACCCGTGGGGACCGGATCCTGATCGACTCCCTGCCCCAGGCGCTCAGCCTCACCGAGCGCGTATGCGCTTCGATCAACGTCGCGAGCACGAAGGCCGGGATCAACATGAACGCGGTCGGGCGGATGGGTGAAATCATCCTCGAGTGCGCCCAGGCGACGGCCGACCGGGACGGCCTCGGCTGCGCCAAACTGGTGGTGTTCTGCAACGCCGTGGAGGACAACCCGTTCATGGCCGGCGCCTTCCACGGCATCGGGGAGCCGGAGTGCGTCATCAACGTCGGGGTGAGCGGTCCCGGCGCGGTGCTCTCGGCGGTGCGGCGGGCGCCCGGGGCGGACCTCGGGCAACTGGCCGACATCATCAAGCGCACGGCCTTCAAGATCACCCGCATGGGCGAACTCATCGGCCGGCGCGCTTCCGAGCGCCTCGGGGTGCCGTTCGGCATCGTTGACCTGTCGTTGGCCCCGACCCCCGCGCAGGGTGACAGCGTCGCCCGGATCCTCGAGGCCATGGGGCTCGAAAGGGTCGGTACCCATGGCTCCACGGCCGCCCTCGCGATGCTCAACGACGCCGTCAAGAAAGGCGGCGCCATGGCCTCCTCGCACGTCGGCGGGCTCTCCGGCGCCTTCATCCCGGTCAGCGAGGATATCGGCATGATCGAGGCCGCCGCGGCCGCCACCCTTACCCTGGACAAGCTCGAGGCCATGACCTGCGTGTGCTCGGTGGGCCTGGACATGATCGCGGTGCCCGGGGACACCCCGGCGGCAACCCTGGCCGCCATCATCGCCGATGAGGCCGCCATCGGCATGGTCAACCGCAAGACCACCGCGGTGCGCATCATCCCGGCGCCCGGCAAGGGCGTAGGCGACTTCGTGGAGTTCGGCGGGCTGCTCGGACGGGCGCCGGTGATGGCCGTGCACCGGCAGTCGAGCGCGCACTTCGTGCAGCGGGGGGGGCGGATCCCGGCGCCGATCCAGGCATTGAACAATTGATGGGCGGCCCGTGGAGGGTCACCGTAAAATCAAGCACCTGCCCAGGCACTGGTGTATGCTCCGCCCCGGCTCGTGATCTTTCAGCCTTGTTTGCAACGACCTTTGTCCACATCGACGTTCAGTCCAACCGACAATCGGCGCACGCTCAGGCGGGCGCTGCTTCCCGTCAAGAAGCCGCACCTCAAACGAAGTATCCGCGAACCAGGAGGCAGGCCTGCCTGCCGGATGTTCTATTTTCATTTCGTGAGTAACTGTTAGTGACCAAATTATTTGTTGGAAATCTTCCCTTCTCCGCAACCGAAGAGGCGGTCCGCGCCCTGTTCGAGAAGCACGGCACGGTCGAGAAGATCGCGCTCATCACCGATCGGGAGACCGGTCGCCCCCGTGGCTTCGGCTTCGTGGAAATGGCCAACGCCGATGCCTCCCGCGCCATGTCGGCGCTGAACGGCACCGACTTCGAAGGCCGCAGCCTGAAGATCGACGAGGCCCAGGCGCGTGAGCGCACCGGCGGCGGCGGCGGCGGCGGCAACCGCGGCGGCTACGGCGGCGGCGGTGGTGGCGGCGGCGGTCGCCGTTACTGAAGCGACGCCCCGACCGAAGAAAAGGCACAGCGCACGCGGGCTTCCGGAACCTTCATGGCTCATCCGGAAGCCCGCGACGATGTGTTATCGAGCTTGACGGATCGTCGCGATGAAGACGAAGAGTTTCCTTGTCCAGGATGATTGCCGTCGCATCGTCAACGCCGCGGCCGCCCATGCCCGCGCGCGCAACTGGGCGGTGACGATCTGCGTCTGTGACGATGGGGGCCATGTGCTCGCCGTCGAGCGTCTGGACGGTGCCCCGCCCTTCACGGCGCAGATGGCCATGGCCAAGGCCAGCACCGCGGCGCTCGGGCGCCGGGAGTCCAAGAGCTTCGAGGACGTGATCAACCAGGGCCGCACGGCGCTGGTGACGGCACCGATCCAGGGCCTGCTCGAAGGCGGCGTGCCCATCATCGTCGATGGCCAGGTCATCGCCGCGGTGGGCGTCTCGGGTGTCAAGTCGGCAGAGGATGCGGAAATCGCCCGCGCCGGCATCGCCGCGCTGACGGCTTAACTGCTCTCGATCACCGGGGCGGGTTTACCCTGCCAGCGGAAGCGCCAGGTCCGCGCCTTGCGCAGATGCATGACCAGGGCCGGCCGGAAGAGGCCGATACACGTGCCCCCGCGGCGTCTCACGCTCGGATAGATCACTCCCATGGACCCGACCGCCAGCAGCCGCTGCGCGAGCAGCTGTGAGGCCACGTAGCTGTCCGGTGCCAGGCACTGGCTGAAGGCCGCGGCGTCGCGCAGGTCATGCAGCGGCGCACTCACATCGGCCTGGTAGTCATCGAAAGTCACCTCCTCCTCGAAGCGGCCGATCTCGGCGAGCTGCACCGACTTGTGGAAGGCCACCTCGGCCTGCGCCGTGCGCAGCTCGAAGGCCGCGTACCAGGCGCCGCGTTCGGGGCCGTTGAAGCGGCTGCCCAGCGGGTGGGCGTGGGTGAATGCCGCGTTGATGATGCGGTAGTGGGGCACGCCGAACACCAGTTCGTGCACGCCGATGCCGCCCAGGCGCTCATTCTCGGCCAGCAGCCGGTCGTTGGTGGCGTGATCCAGGTCGAAGAGGTCCGCCAGATGCGCATCGTCGTCGGCGACCAGCGCGAGAACGCTGCCCGGTTCGCTGTACTGGGAGGCGATCAGGCGATGGGTGTCATAGCGGCGGATGAGCGAAATCGCAGGCAGCGCGGCGGCGGCGCGGGTCACAGCCCGCCCCGCCGCGCATCGAGCAGGCGGCGCACCGTCTGCAGCGCCGGCACGCCGCCGCGCACCATGTAGGCAAGCGGCGTGCTGCCCCCGAACAGCCGGTTGGCATTCGGCAGCCGCACCCACTGATCCGCCAGTGCGCGCGAGTGCAGGATGTGCAGCGCCTTGAAGATCCCGATCAGGTAGGAGATGCGCAGCAGCCGGTCGGCATCGAGCACCTTGCCCGCCGCGGCGCGCTTCAATTCGTAATAGGGGCCGTTGCTGACCCCGCCGAGCAGTGCCCGCGCGTCTTCGTCACGGACCTGCCAGCGC
>DATJPN010000079.1:0-3200 GCA_035506335.1 Steroidobacteraceae bacterium
GAGCCGAACCCCTCGATCTGCGCGACCGTCTGCTCGGCGAAGACGCGCGTGTAGCCGCGTGCCACCATGCCGGAGACGAGCTTGTCCTTGAAGGCCGAGACGCCGCCGGTGACCTTGAAGGTGGCCATCGAACGCCGCAGCCGATCGGCCTCGCTGGGCGTGAAGCCGGCGCAGACGATCGCCACCTGCATCGCCTGTTCCTGGAACAGCGGCACGCCGAGCGTCTTGCCGAGCACCCGCTGCAGCTCGGGAGTCGGCAGGAGGGAGTGCTCCTTGCCCTCGCGGCGGCGCAGATAGGGATGCACCATGTCGCCCTGGATCGGACCGGGCCGGATGATCGCCACCTCGATGACTAGGTCGTAGAAGGTGCGCGGCTTCAGCCGTGGCAGCATGGCCATCTGTGCCCGGCTCTCGATCTGGAACACGCCGATGGTGTCGGCACGCCGGATCATGGCGTAGGTCGCCGGATCCTCCGGTGGAATGGTCGCCAAATCCAGCCGCCAGCCGCGGTGCTCCGCCAGCAGGTCGAAAGCGCGGCGCATGCAGCCCAGCATGCCGAGCCCGAGCACATCGACTTTCATCCAGCGCAGGATGTCGATGTCGTCCTTGTCCCACTCGATGACCTGACGGTCCTGCATCGCCGCGGGCTCGACCGGCACCAGTTCGTCGAGCCGGTCGGTGGTCAGCACGAACCCGCCGGGATGCTGGCTGAGATGCCGCGGGAAGCCGATCAACTGCTGCGCCAGTTCGAGGGTCAGACGCAAACGTCGATCCCACAGGTTCAGGTTGAGCTCTGCCGCCTGCTCCTCGGTGACCCCCTCCTGGCTCCAGCCCCAGATCTGCGAGGCAAGGGCGGCGGTGACGTCCTCGGGCAGGCCCATCACCTTGCCGACCTCGCGCACGGCGCCGCGGGAGCGATACCGGATCACGGTGGCGCACAGCGCCGCCCGGTCGCGGCCGTAGCGCTCGTAGATCCACTGGATCACCTCCTCGCGCCGGTCATGCTCGAAATCCACGTCGATGTCCGGCGGCTCCTGGCGTTCGGCCGAGACGAAACGCTCGAACAGCAGGCCGGAGCGGACCGGATCGATGCTGGTGATGCCGAGCACGTAGCAGACGGCGCTGTTCGCGGCGCTGCCGCGCCCCTGGCAGAGGATGCCCTTGGAGCGTGCGAAGCGGACGATGCTGTGCACGGTCAGGAAGTACGGCGCGTACTGCAGCTCGCCGATCAGCCGCAACTCGTGCCGCAACTGCTGCTCCACGTCCGCCGGCAGCGCATCCGGGTAGCGCTGCGACGCGCATTGCCGGACCCGCCTTTCCAGGGTCTGCTGCGGGGTCAGGGAGGGATCCTCGACCTCGTCGGGATACTGGTAGCGCAGGTCGGCCAGGGAGAAGCGGCAGCGCTCGACGATCTCCAGCGTACGTTCGACGGCCTCGGGATGGCGTGCGAACAGGCGGCCCATCTCGGCGGGGGATTTCAGGTGCCGGTCGATGCTGCGTTCCCGC
The DNA here is from genome assembly GCA_035506335.1 of Steroidobacteraceae bacterium. Taxonomy (GTDB): domain Bacteria; phylum Pseudomonadota; class Gammaproteobacteria; order Steroidobacterales; family Steroidobacteraceae; genus DAIDKA01. The sequence goes on from DATJPN010000079.1 coordinate 1,507, forward strand.
CGGAAGCCGGCCTGCTCGATTGTGCATCCCTCGCGGATGCAGGTGACGACATCCTGCAGGATGCGCCGTTGCGGAACGTGGTAGAGCACGTCGCCGGTCGCGACCGTCGGCACGCGCGCCGCCTGCGCCGCATCGGCAAGTTCGCGCAAGCGGACCGCATCCCTGGGCCGGCGGCGCAGCGTCAGGGCGAGATAGCAGCGGTCGGGGAAGTCGGCACGCAGCCGCTGCAGCGTTTGCATGAGTGCCGCGTCAGCTGCAGCCGGCAGCAGCACGGCGATCAGGCCATCGCCATGAGCCGCAAGATCCTGCCAGGAGAGATCGCAGGCGCCCTTGCCGGCGCGGCCCTTGCCGAGCGTCAGCAGGCGACAGAGCCGGCCATAGGCGGCGCGGTCGGTCGGATAGACGAGCACCGGCAGGCCGGGCAGATCCAGGCGGCAGCCCACCACCAGGCGGATGCCGGCCTCCGCGGCGCGCTGGTGCGCCCGTGCCAGGCCGGCGAGCGTGTTGCGGTCGGTGAGGCCGATGGCCGGCAGGCCGAGCAGGCTGGCCTGCGCGAACAACTCCTCCACATGCGAGGCGCCCCGCAGGAACGAGTAGTTCGAGGTGACCTGCAGTTCTGCGTAGCCGGTCACGGCTTCTCCGGTGTCCGGCCAGGAGCGCCTCCTTGCCGGCTGGTGGTGGGCGCCACGGCGTCCGGCTCCTTCATCAGGTGGAAGCCGCAGCGCTGCAGGTGCTCGACGAGATGTGCCGCCGTGATCTGCGCCATCAGGCTGCCGGATTGCGGGAACGGCCGGCGGCCGTCGAAGCGCAGGGCGAAGGACAGGGCTTCGGCGATCTCCTCGGGCGTGGCGGGACGCAGTCTGGACAGGTCGGTCATGCATCACCCCGCGACTGAGAATCAGAAGAAGCCATGCAGGAACCAGCGCAGGTCGCCGGTCGCGGAGTCGATGGCGTCGCCGCTGCGGTAAAGCCAGAAGCGGCGCCCGTCCTCGTCCTCGACCTGCCAGTAGTCGCGCGTGGCACTCCACTCGCGGTCGCGCCTCCACCACTCGCCGGCAATGCGTTCGGGGCCATCGGCGCGGCGGATGCGGTGCCGCTTGCGCCGCCAGACGAACTGCACCGGCGGATGGTCGGGCAGCATCGCCATGGCCTCCACCGGCTGCGGCGGATCGAGCAGGCGGGTGGGGCGGGGCAAGGCAGCCGGCCAGCGGGCTTCCGTCGCCGGGTCCAGCGGGGCGACCCGGCGGACGCTGCGCTCCGGCACGTCGCTTTCGACGGGGGCGATGCGATAGACGCGCCGGACGCCGAGCCGGTTCACCAGGCGGTCGATCAGCACCGAGATGTCGGCTGCTTCCGCCTCCCCGGCGACCAGCTCCGCCCGCGCTTGCGCGAAGGCCAGCGGCTCGGCGAGCGGCACCGACAGGGTGACGGCCTCGATGCCGAGCCCCGGATCGACCGCTTCGAGCTGTTCGTCCAGCAGCCGGCCGACGTGCCGCGGCTCGCGGTTCGGCCGCGCCGTGCCGATGCGGATCGCCTGCCGGGCGCGATCCACGCGCTCGAAGACGAGATCGAGCCGCCGCGCCCCCAGGCCGCGCCGTTCCAGTTCGGCACATACGGCAGCGGCCAGGCGGGCGATGACGCCGGACAAGGCTTCGGGGGTGAGCAGGGGCTCGGGGAAGGCCAGCCGGCTGCTG
>DATJPN010000080.1:0-4987 GCA_035506335.1 Steroidobacteraceae bacterium
CGCCGGCGTCATGGCGAGCACGTCGCCGACGTTGACCACGCCCGCGTTCTCCATGGTGGTCGCATCGATCACCGTGGTCGGGGTCGCGGTGGTGAAGTCGGTGGTGCGCTTGATGCGCGAACCGGTGACGGTCACTTCCTCGAGCTGCTGGTCACTGCTGCTCGTGGAGCTGGCCGCAGGCGCCTGCTGCGCCAGGGCATGCGTGGACCAGGAAAGGGACGCCGTCAGGATGCACAGCATCCCGGCGGAAGACGAGACCTTCGATGAATTGACGCCTCGGGCAACCTGCGTGCTGGCGGCACGAAGAATGGCCGCGACGGCTTGACGGGCTGAAACCATGTGAACCCCTCTTTATGACGGAATTAGGACCCTGTGTGGCAAGGCCGACCCAGGACATCACGGCAGGAATGAACACGGCGCGGTGAGCCGCCCCAAGCGCCGCCGATGGCGGCTGGCAACTGCACAGCGCTGGCAATGATCCGCATTGGCCCCCTGCATTCTGTCTTGTTGTGAGCGAGCGACGTGGTTGCGCCACTCACCCGGTCGACCTGTCGTGTCGACCCGTAATCTAATTCGCTGCAGGGCATGCCGCAACTGATTGTGGCTAAAAGACCGACGTGGATAATTCACAACAAATTGTGCCATGACGGGTCCGGTAATCGCTCAGGTGAGCATCGATAGAGCGGAATCGAAAACCGTGGTTGACCTGGAGGCCACCCCGACACGCCGGCGGCGGCCCGAAAGTCCGACGTGATAATGCCTGTGAAAAGACAATAAAAAGAATGCGATACGCTCGTTTTCTGAAGTATCGATAGATCCCGGGCCGATGGTTTCAGCTACCTGGCTTCGGATGCTCGATCATTCGAACACTGCTACGAACTAGGACCAAGTGTGAGTCATTGTGATGCAATGTAAATAATTGTATAAATACAACAAACTGTATCGATGCACTTATGCAACGACGTTTCGCGCGCTGGGGCAATGGCCTTGTGACGCTGCGGAAAGTCCCTGCCGTACGGCCAGATCAGTCAACGCATAGCCAGGATTCCGGGCCGGCAGGCATCATCCGCAGATGGACAGGAAGCGCCAGTCGCCACCCCACTGGCCGGTGTGGCTGAAAGCCTCCGTGCTGGTTCACGTGGCGGCAGCCGGACCGATCCTCATCGGTCTGCGGTTCTGGCCCTGGAGCCTCGCGGCCGTGCTGGTGAATCATGCCGTCCTCGCGGCGGCGGGCCTGCTGCCCCGCAGCCGCCTGCTCGGGCCGAACTGGACCCGCTTGCCGTGTGTCGATGACCGGGTCGCCCTGACCATCGATGATGGCCCGGATCCGGCGGTGACACCCGCGGTACTGGATCTTCTGGCAAGCCATGGCGCGCACGCGACGTTCTTCTGCATCGGCGAACGCGTCGCGCGACACCCGGAACTGGCCCGGCGCATCACCCGCGAGGGCCATGAAATAGGCAACCATACCGCCCATCACCGGCACACGTTCGCGCTGTCGGGACCTGCGTCGATCCACCGCGAGATCGCCGCTGCGCAGGCGAGCATCCTGACCGCCTGCCAGGTGGCGCCGCGCTACTTCCGCGCCCCGGCCGGGCTGCGCAATCCCTTTCTGCAGCCAGCCTTGAGCGAACTGCGGCTGGAGCTGGCGAGCTGGACCCGACGCGGCTTCGACACCGTCAACGCGAACGGCGAAGTGGTGTTGCGGCGCCTGACCCGCAACCTCGAGGGCGGTGACATCCTGCTGCTGCACGATGGCGGCGCGGCGCGCGCGAGCGACGGCACCGCGGTGATCCTGGCGGTGCTGCCGCGGCTGCTGGCGGTACTGGCCGGACGGCAGCTTCGCTGCGTCACACTTTCAGAAGGTTTGTCCGGGGTAGAATGCCGTATGGATGCGGCGGGAGCCTCGAGCGGATGAACGTGATCTGGTATGCGCTGTGGTATGTGATTGCCGTCGGGTTCCTCGTGGTCGTGCACGAATTCGGCCACTTCTGGGTGGCACGGCGCCTGGGGTTCAAGGTGGTCCGTTTCTCGGTGGGCTTCGGCAAGCCGATCTGGCGGCGCAAGCTCAAGGAGGACGACACGGAACTGGTGATCGGCCCGATTCCGATGGGGGGCTACGTCAAGCTGCTCGACGAGCGCGAGGGCGTGGTGCCACCGCAGTTCCTGGCGCGATCCTTCACCCGCAAGCCGCCCTGGCAGCGCATCCTGGTGTTGCTGGCCGGTCCGGGCTTCAACCTGCTGTTCGCGATCCTCGTGCTGTGGGGCATGCGCTGGGTCTCGGGCATCAATGAGGCGAAACCCATCATCGGTGAGGTCCAGCCGGCATCCCTCGCGGCCCGCGCGGGCCTCGCCCGCGGCGATGAGATCCTCGCCATCGGCGACAAGGCCGTGCCGGACTCGCGCGACGTGATGTTCGACCTGCTCGACTCGATCCTGGACCGGGGGGAGGCGCGCCTCGCGGTGCGGTCGGCCGACGGTCAGACCCGCAATCTCGTGGTATCCGTGCCTGATCCGGCCGCGCGCCGCCGCCTCACCGAGCCCGAGATGCTGCTGACGGGCCTCGGCTTCCGCTTCCAGGAGCCGCCGGTGCCGCCGGTGCTGGTCGAAGTGGTGCACGGTGGCAATGCCGAACGTGCGGGACTGCTCCCCGGGGACCGGATACTCGCCATCGATGCGCAGCCGACCCCCGATTTCGCGGACCTGTCGCGGGTGATTTCGGCCTCTGCCGGCAAGACCCTCACGCTGCAATACCAGCGCGGCGGCATCACGCACACCATCCAGGTGCCGGTGCTCGCGACCCAGGATGGTTCGGGTCACACCGTCGGGCGAATCGGCATTGCCGGTCCGAGCAGCGTGAAGCTCCCGCCCAGCATGCTCGTGCACCGTGACCTGTCGCCGGGCGGCGCGCTGGTCAGCGCCTGTGATGATGCCTGGAACCTCACGGCCACCCAGAGCAAGCTGCTGTGGCGGATGCTGCTCGGCGAGGTATCCGTGAAGAATCTCAGCGGCCCGCTGAGCATCGCGCAATATGCCGGTGAGTCCGCGCGCGCCGGGTTCGAGTCGTTCGTGGGCTTCATGGTCCTGATATCCCTGGTCATCGCGCTCTTCAACCTGCTGCCGATTCCGTTACTGGACGGCGGGCAGATCGTGTTTCAGGCGGCCGAATGGATCAAGGGCAGGCCGCTGAGCGAGCGGACGCAGATCTTCGGCCAGCAGATCGGCATTGCGCTGCTGGTGCTGCTGCTCGGTGTGGCGTTGTTCAATGACGTCTCGCGCCAGTTCGGCTGACGCGAGACGGACCTTTCAAGGTTACTCGACGCTGTAACCGCGACCCTGCAGGCACGAGGCCATCGCACGGTAATACTGGGTGCTGCGGGCCGCGAACTGGTCCGGCGGCACATTGCCGCCTGCGGCCGTGGGGTCAAAGCCGGTCTGATTCAGGGCCCAGGCGTGGCACTCATATTTGTCCTTGGCCTGCTGCTCGGCGCTTTGACCATTGCGCGGGTAGATGAATAGCCGGTTGGTGGTCGGCGGCGGGGGCGGCGCGGCATCGGGCGCGGCATTCACCGCCCCGGCGGGTGGATCGACCACTTCATAGGCATTGTCGGGCGCACTCCACACGTAGTAGGTGTCGTTGGCGTAGTAATAGGGCACGCCGCCGAACCACACGGTGGAGTAGAAGGGCGGCAGCACCGGTACGAACACGCCGATGGGCGGCGCGACGACCACGAACCACGGCCCGCGCGGCGCGTACCACACGCCGCCCGAGTAGTAGTAGCGGCCGCCGCCGTGGTTGACGACGATGCGGTCACGGGGCAGGTCATGCACCACGAATCCGCGATCGTAGTACGCGTGGTTGTGGCTGAAGCGGGCGTCGAGGTGCTGATGAGGCGCCGGCGCGCGTGCGTAGTCGCGTGCCGGGCGCGGATCGGCGCCGGCGACGCGACTGGCAAGGCCGCACAGCGCGGCGCTCACGCCAAGGCAGATCAGGAGGCCGGCGCGCAGGTCAGGTCGGTTGCGGGTCATTCTTCGGTTCCTTCAATTGACGCTGTAGCCGCGGCCTTCGAGGCAGGCGCCGAGGGCGCGGCGATAATCCGAAGCCTTGCGCTCGATCTGCGCGGCCTGCGCCTGCATCCGGGCGCTCACATTGGCATCCGCGGCCGCCTGGGCCTGCGCGGTGGCGGAAGCTTCGGCGCCGGCGCCGATCGCCCCGCCCAGCAGCGCACCGAGCAGCAGCCCGACGCCGGCGTCGCGCGGGTCGGACACCGCCGCGCCGAGGATGCCACCGGTGACCGCACCGACCGCCGCGCCCGATCCGGGAGGCGGCCCGGCGACCCGGACGCGCTCGTGCGGCGGCACATTCGGCGCGCTGGGATTGAAGCCGCTCTGCTGCGTCGCCCAGGTGGAACACTCATAGCGATCCCGGTCCAGCTGCTGCGCCGACTGGCCCTGCTGCGGATAGGCGTAGACCGTGACATTCGGTGGCGGCGGGGGCGGCAGCCGGTGACTGGGCGGAGGCTCGACGACGCAGGCCGACAACGCCGCGGCGGCCGCGGCCACCGTCATCAGGCGGGCGAGGGGCAGTGCGGAAACTTTGAACATCATCACTCCATTGCAAGGCCATAGTCGGGCGTGAGAGGCAAAACGCGTCACGGCACGCCTCCGTTGACCGGGTGCTGTGCATTGGACTGCCCCGGGCCGCGCGTGTTCAATTCTCACCTGTTTTGTCTGAAGGTTTCGTATCTTACTGATAGTTAATAAGACTTATATACTCATGACCAAGAAGTCTTACGACCGGCCCGCCGCGGCACCGCGGTGCACGGGCGCCTGTGTACACTGCCGGCCCGGTTGCTTGCCCGCCCTCATTTGAATGTCTGACCTCAAGTTACTGGATCGCATGGTCACGGCCGCCCTGGAGGCGGGCCGCACCGCCAACCGCATTTACCTGGGCACGTTCGAGGTCCAGACGAAGGCCGATGACTCA
>DATJPN010000081.1:0-4737 GCA_035506335.1 Steroidobacteraceae bacterium
TGGGCGAGGATATCTCCACGGACCGTCTTGAACCGCTCTACGCGCGCCGCAAGCGCAGTGGCATCGAGACTGGCGATATCGGTTTGCGTCATGCGTGTTCCCTTTGCAGGTTATTGACCAGTAATGTCCAGCAACAGCTTCTGCGCGGGCCGGAAATCGGGAGCGACCTCCAGCGCCGCCAGCACCGCATCCATCGCGCAGGCGGCATCACCCGCCGCATGGCAGGCGCGCGCCAGGTCGTAGTGGGCCTGGGCCTTGTCGAGCGGATGCAGCGCCAGCACCGCGGTGAATTCGCGGCGCGCGCCGGCGAAGTCCCGGGACTGCATCAGGAGCTCGCCGAGGTGCCGGTGCGAATCGGTATCGAACAGCGGGTCGATCAGGTTGATCTTCTGCAGGGTCGCGATCGCGGCGCCGCTGTCACCCGCCTCCTGCTGCAGCTTCGCCAGCTGCTCCAGAGCCGCGGGTTCCCGCCCGCGATGCTGCACGTAGCGCTGCAGCGCGCCGCGGGCCACCGCCGGCTTGCCCTGCGCCTGCGCCGCCTCGGCCAGCAGCTGGTAGGCATTGCCCTCGAACACATAGTCCGGATAGAGCGCGATCACGGCCTCGGCGTGTGCCATGACCTCGTCGCGGCGTCCGGCGCGGGCGGCCAGCACCAGCGCCTCCAGCTGCTTGTGCCAGTCGTCGAACCCCGCGACCAGCGAGGCGGTGTCCTGGTAGAGCCAGTCCTGGAACTGCTTGTCGAAGGCTTCGGGTTCCATGCCCAGCACCGTCCGGATCGCATCCGGCGTGCTGCGCGGAATGGCGAACTGCTGCACCAGCTCCAGCAGCTTCTCCGGCCCCCAGTGCGCCTGGATGTAGTCGCAGATCCGCCCCGCCTGGAAGTAGGACACCAGCACCTGGCTGGCGTACTGCGGGTGGATGAAACCACGGTCCAGATCGGCAACCGGCAGCAGCAGGCGGCCGTGCAAGGCGGTGATGATCTCCGGCGTGATCGAGTCGCCCCATTCCGGGGAGGCCTCGGTCTCCTCGTGCACCGCGAGGCCTTCGGTGAACCAGCGCGGCACCCGGTGCCGCGTGGCCTTGAGGATGAAGACGTGGCTCAACTCGTGGCGCAGGGTGCTCGCCCAGTGAAACTCACCGGGCCGGCGGCCGGAGGGGCTGTCCATGGCGACCACCTGTCCGAAGGTGACACCGAGCGCGCCGAGCCCCGGCATGCCGAGGGTCCGTACGGCAAAGTCCTCATGGTCCGGATACACCTCGACCTGGACCGGCCCGTCGAGTTTCATGTGGTACTTGGCCTGGTAGTCGTCGATGGCCTGCGTCAGGACGCCATGAAAATAGGGATAGAGAAGGTCCGACTCCTTGCGGCTCAGCTTCAGGATGGTGGTGGCATCGGTGAAGGTCGCGAAATTCCCGAGGGTGTCGAGCAGGCGCAGGCTGTTGACGGTCGCATCGTTGCGGTAGCCGTTCTGGTAGCACTGGGTGAGCTGCTGGCGGGCTTCCTCGGCCTGCCCGAGGCGCATCAGGTTGATGCCGAGCTGCGATCGCGCCGACCAGAGCTTTGGCGACACCTGCAGCGCCTTGCGGTAGAGTGCCACGCCGTCCTCGTAGCGGCGATTGAGGATCAGGTGCCCCGCCGCGAGGGCATATCCGGGCCCGTAGCCCGCATTGACGGCCTCAATCCGCGCCCACCACTCATCCGGTGACCGTTCCGCCAGGATCTCGATGACCGCGCGCAGCGCCATGGCATCGAGCGCCATGGGATCGAGCTGCAGCGCCAGGTCGGCTTCCCTGGCGGCGACCCCGGGCTGGTTGTCCTCGAGCGCGAGGTCCGCCAGCAGCTCATGCGCCGGCGCGAGCTTCGGATCGATCGCCAGCGCCTTCTGCACCCAGCTCACCGCCAGATCGTCGAAGCCGTCGGCACTCAGGCGCGCCAGACCCAGCATGGCCTGCGCGTCCTTCGGATCCCGCTGCAGCGCCTCGTTGAACAGCGCCGCCGCATCGACGTTGTTGAAGCGCTCGTGCAGCAGTTCACCCCAGCGCGTGCGGTACAGGGCATTGCCATCGGCCTGCGCCACGGCCGCGCGGAACTCATTGTTGGCGGTGTCGTAGTCCGAGAGCCCCCAGGCGCCCTCGGCCCGCAGGTACGACGATGCGGCGCGCGCCAGTTGCGCGAAGCATTTCTGCGCGACCTGCTCCTGGCCGCGCAGCCGCTGCGCCAGACACTGCCGCACCGGCTCGGGGGGCGCCGCGCCACGGGCGGCGGGCGCGGCGAGCAGCAAGCTGAGCGCCAGTGCGGCCGCACGCGTCAGATCGGTCATCGATCCAGCTCCTGCTGCACCTTGGCCAACGCGACCAGGGTCTGGCTCAGCTGGCTGCGGTAGTCCTCCGGCGACATCGCGGCGCGCTGGAACTTCAGCAAATCGACCTTCTGCTCGAGCTGCTCCTTCTGCTTCAGCAGCGCGAGCCGCGCCGGATCGGTGGTCGTCTCCGGGCCGCTGCCCAGGCGCACCAGGGCAAACGCCGCGAGCATGCGTCCGGCCTCCTCGTCCGCCGCCGCATCGCGCACCGGCGCGGCCTTGCCGCCGGATTCGAACACCGCGTGCTCGGTGGCGAGGCGTTTTTCGGTTTCGTAGAACGCCGCGGTCTTGCGCGTCGCGTACTCGAATGCCTCCAGGGCGGTGATGACCTGGTTCTTGTCGGTGTCGGCACCCGGATCCTGCAACGCCTCGACCCAGTAACGCGCGAACACCGTGGCATTCTTCTCCGTTCCGGTCTTGGTCGCCGCGATCACGACCCGGTCATGGCGCTGCAGGGCCTTCACCGAGCCGCCGCTCGCGCTGGTGGTGTTGACGATCAGCTGACGCGTGGCGGGGATGCGCTCGCACCAGGCGGCGAGCTGCTCGGCCGAGACGTCCGGGCCCGGCAGGTTGAACTTGTACTGGGAGCCGTCGAAGCTGCCGTGTCCGACCAGCGTGATCACGAGCACGTCATCGGCATGGGCGTGGTCCGCAATGTCGCCGAGGGCCTGCTGCAGGTGTTCCCGCGTCGCCTGCGCTCCGGAGAGCGTCACGACATGCGCGCTCGTGCCCGCGGCCCGGGACAGGCGGTCGAGGTCCGCGGCGAGGCTCGTGAAGCGCTGCTCGTAGTCCGCTTCGCCGCCGAGCCCCGCAACGTTCAGGAAGTAGAACTCGGCATGCGCCAGGCAGGGTCCGGCGAGTCCCACGCCCAGCAGCGCCGCCAGGATCAGCGCACGAGGGTTCATACGACACCCCAGCGGCGGCGCAGCAGCCACTCGGTCAGGCGCAGCAGCATGAGCAGCACGAATACCGCGGGCATGTTCCACAGGTCACGGAATCTCTGCACCGAGACGCCGGCATCCGAAAAGGGAATGGCGCGCGCCAGGCCATCGAGTTCATCGGGTACCCAGTATCGTCCGCCGGTGTCCGCAGCCAGTGACTTCAGCAAGGCCACGTTCTGACCGGTATGGAAGTTCTCCGCGACCCCGTCCTGGCGCTGGAAGCCGATGGTGTCGCGGCCGGCGCTCAGCGCGCCCTCACTCGCCGCGATGTCCGCCACGTACACGCCCGCCGCCGGAGCCGTCCAGTCCGCGACATACCGCCCGGCCTGGCCCGGCACGGCCCGCAGGGATACATCGGCCTGCAGGCGATCCGGTCCGATCACATGCGCATTGACGATGGCATCGGCGGCGGGGAGGTAGTTGCGGTCGCGCACGTCGGCCTGCAGCTGCACATGGCCATCATCCTGCAGCGTGCTCGCGGAGACCTGTGCGCTCAGCTGGCCGTGCGTGTCCGATACCAGCCAGTGCAGGAGCTGGTGCCAGAACACCGAATGCGTCGGGTCTCCGAGCGGCAGGCTCATCTGCCAGCGCCAGGTGCCGCCGGTGGCGAGCACCGCGGTGCGGCCGCGGCCGTAGTTCTCGGTGACCAGGAGCGGCAGGGAGCGGCCGCCGGCGTGCATCTGCGCCAGTTCCGAGGCGCCCGGCTTTGCCGTGCCGGGGTCCTGGTAATCCATCAGGTAGGGCAACCTCGCCCACAGCGCGAGGTTCGCGGCGCGGTCATCGGCGAGCCGCGTCACCGCACTGTCGGCGCCGGCCGTGGTCAGGCTCACCGTCGCCGGCTCCCGATGGAAGGTGCCGGTGGTGATCGGCAGCGTCACCGGCAGCAGATCATTCAGCGCCGAGCCACTCCAGACGCCGTCCGCGAGGGACTGGCGCCCGCCGAGCAGCAGCAGGCCGCCGCCGCGGCGATCGACGAATTCGCGCATCAGCACCTGCTGCGCGGCCGAGAAGTATCCGGCGTCGACCGAGCCGATCACCAGGCCGTCATACCCGAAGAGGTCCGCCGCAGTGCCCGGAAAGCCCTGCGCCAGCTCCAGCGGATCCTTCACCCCCTGGCGGTAGATCTTGTTCTCCGAGGTGCGCAGCATGGACACCAGCTGCACCGCTGCGTCGTCCTCCTCCGCGCGCCGTATGAACTTGTATTCCCAGCGCGGCTCCCCCTCCACATACAGGATCCGTCGCGGCCCCGCCTCGACGTTGACCAGGCGCGAGATTTCGTTGTTGCGCCCGTTGGTCTCGCCCGGGAGCGGCGCCACCTGGAACCTGAGCACCCGGGGTCCCGCATCCGGCAGATCGAATGTCAGCTCGGTGCTGACGGTCGCGCCATCCGGCCCCAGGGTGAGCTCGCGCGTAGCCAGCAGCTTCTCCCCGTCCCG
>DATJPN010000082.1:0-2822 GCA_035506335.1 Steroidobacteraceae bacterium
TTCGCGATTTTCCGCGTAAGGATCCAGCGCCACCGGGGATGCCGTCGCGAGGTTGCACAGCCCGATCTCGTTGAGCACGAGTGTCCTGGCGGCGATGTGCTCCAGGGTGTTCACGTCCACCTTGTGCTTGAGCGATGTCACCCGGGCCGGCACGAATCGGGTGCCGATCCGCATCAGATAGGAGCGGCCGGGCAGCATCGGGTCCTCGGCCATCCACAGCAGGTGCGCGGCGAACTGGTCCACGACCTCCGGTCGGGTCTCCGGGCGCGCCAGCACATCCCCGCGCGCGATGTCGACTTCGTCGTCCAGCACCAGCGTCACCGCATCCCCGGCCCGCGCTTCGGGCAGGTCGCCGTCGGCGGTGACGATGCGCGTGATCCGCGTCTCCTTGCCGGAGGCCGCGACCACCACGGCATCGCCGCTGCCGATGGTGCCGGAGGCCACCGTCCCGGAGAATCCCCGGAAGTCGAGGTTCGGGCGGTTCACCCACTGCACCGGAAACCGGAAGGGCTTCGCGGCAAGTCCGGCCTCCGCGTCCAGGTCCTCCAGGTACTCGAGCAGCGTCGGGCCGTCGAACCACTGCAACTTCGGGGCGCGCCGCGTCACGTTGTCGCCGTAGCGGGCGGACAGCGGGATCGGCGTGATCGATGAGAACCCCAAGGGCTTCGCGAAGCGGAAGTAATCGCCCACGATGTCGTGAAAGGCCTGCGCCGAGTAGTCCACCAGGTCGATCTTGTTGATGGCCACCACGACATGGCGGATGCCGAGCAGCGAACAGATGTAGCTGTGCCGGCGGGTCTGGGTGAGCACTCCCTTGCGCGCATCGATGAGGATCACCGCCGCATCGGAGTTGGACGCGCCGGTGGCCATGTTGCGGGTGTACTGCTCGTGCCCGGGGGTGTCCGCCACGATGAACGAGCGCCGCGGGGTGCTGAAGAAGCGGTAGGCGACATCGATCGTGATGCCCTGTTCGCGCTCGGCCTCGAGGCCGTCGACCAGCAGCGCGAGGTCGATGTCCTCCCCCGTCGTGCCGTGCTTGCGGCTGTCGCGCGCCAGGGTGGCGAGCTGATCCTCGAGGATCAGCTTCGAATCGAACAGCAGCCGGCCGATGAGCGTCGATTTGCCATCGTCCACCGACCCGCAGGTCAGGAAGCGCAACAGGCCCTTCTGCGGCTGCGCGGTCGAGTCGCTCATCAGAAGTATCCTTCGCGCTTCTTGCGTTCCATGGAGGCGGCCTCGTCGGCATCGATGAGCCGCCCGGAGCGCTCGGAAGTCCTCGCGGTGAGCATTTCCGCGATGATGTCATCGAGCGTGGCCGCCGAACTCTCGATCGCGGCCGACAGCGGATAGCACCCGAGGGACCGGAACCGCACGCTGCGCACCTGCTCCTGCTCGCCCGGCAGCAGCGGCATGCGCTCGTCATCGCGCATGATGAGCTGGCCGTCGCGGGTGACCACCGAGCGGGGCGCCGCGAAGTACAGGGGCACCACCGGAATGTCCTCGGCCCGGGTATACAGCCAGATGTCGAGCTCGGTCCAGTTGGACAGCGGAAAGACGCGAATGGTCTCGCCCTTGGCGAGCCGGGTGTTATACAGGTGCCACAGCTCCGGGCGCTGGCTGCGCGGCTCCCAGGTGTGTCCGGCCGAGCGCACCGAGAATATCCGCTCCTTGGCGCGACTCTTCTCCTCGTCGCGGCGCGCGCCGCCGAACGCGGCATCGAATCCGTACAGGTCGAGCGCCTGCTTCAGCGCTTCGGTCTTCATCACCTGCGTGTGCACCTGGGATCCGGAGGCGATCGGATTGATGCCGCGGGCCACGCCTTCCGGGTTGGTGTAGGTCAGCAGCTTGAATCCATATTTCGCGACGATCATGTCGCGGTGACGGATCATGTCGCGGAACTTCCAGCCCGTGTCCACGTGCAGCAGCGGAAAGGGAGGCTTTGAGGGATAGAAGGCCTTCAGCGCCAGGTGCAGCATCACGCCGGAGTCCTTGCCGATCGAGTACAGCATGACCGGGTTGGCGAACTCGGCGACCACCTCGCGCATGATGCCGATGGATTCGTCCTCCAGGCTCTTGAGTTGTCCGCGCAGCGCGCGGGTGTGCTGGGCTGTCATGATCGGTCCTTCAGGCCGCGAGCGCATGCGGCACGAAGGCGCCGCTCGCCACGAACCAGGGATTGCGGAACTGCGGCTTGCCGTAGCGCAGGGGTTGGGCGTCGGGCCCGAGCACCCGGCCGCCGGCGGCCACCAGCACCGCCTGTCCGGCCGCGGTGTCCCATTCCATGGTCGGGCCCAGGCGCGGGTACAGATCCGCGTCGGCGGCTGCGACCAGGCAGAATTTCAAGGAGGACCCCACCGACACCAGGTCGGTGACGCGATAGGCGGCCAGATAGGCATCGGTCTGCGGCGTGCGGTGCGAACGCGAGGCCACCACCGTGACGCCGGCATCAGGCGGCGTGCGCACGCGGATCGGGGTGAGCGCGGCCGCGACCGGCGCGCGCGGATCGAGCGTGGCACGCGCCGCACCGGCGCCGCCGACATGGCCGACGAACAACTGGCCGGTGGCGGGGGCATAGACGACGCCCAGCACCGGAGCCGCGTCGCGAATCAGGGCGATGTTGACCGTGAAGTCGCCGCGCCGGTGCACGAATTCCTTGGTGCCATCCAGCGGATCGACCAGGAAGAACTCCCCGGACACCACCGGCACGACACCGGCGGCGACCTGCTCCTCGGCGACCACCGGGATGCCCGGTGCATGGGCGGCGAGGTGCCGCAGGATGATTTCCTCGGCCAGCTGATCCGCAGCGGTGACCGGTGAGTCAT
>DATJPN010000083.1:0-6829 GCA_035506335.1 Steroidobacteraceae bacterium
TCTGCCTGATCGGCATCGTGATCACTGTACTCAGCGTGACCGGCGTCTATATTTGGTGGCGAAAACGTCGGGCACGACTCATGGCGGCGCTAGTGCATTCCACGATGGCATCGCGTTAGCGCGTAGCCCGGCGTGGCAATCGTGGCGAGTCGGGTTCCAGCCAGTTCCAGCCTGCTAGCGTTCACCGAAACGGGGATAGTGATTGAGATCCCGCGTGAGCAGTTTCAGGAGCTTCGTGCCCAGGACCAGCTTGTTCAGGCCGAGCTATCGACAATAGACCATCGCCGCGTCGATGGGATCGACATCAACTGTGTCGGACCGGGTCGTCAGGATGAGAGGCAACCTGCGACGGCCTGAGACGCGGCGAGATTGTTCGAGAATATCGCAGCTCGCGAAATTCTTCGGAATCCCAGCTGAGAGTCTCTTAACTCATTGATATTGAAGGAGAAAATTGGCGGAGAGAGAGGGATTCGAACCCTCGAAGGGCTTTTGACCCTTACACCCTTAGCAGGGGTGCGCCTTCGACCACTCGGCCATCTCTCCGCGGACGGGTTTTTCAATTAAATCAACAGATTGAATAGAGACCCGGCCCCGGGACGGGGCAGGCCGCCATGATACTGGCGGGGGCCACGCAGGTAAAGGCGCTCGGGGGTCGCTGAGGTCGCCGACTGGCGGGTGCCTCAGGCGCCAAGGCGTTTGCGCACCAGCGCCTCGACGCCGGCCAGGGCCTGCGGCAGCGCCGTAGCATCGGAGCCGCCCGCCTGGGCGAAATCGGGCCGGCCGCCACCCTTGCCGCCGACAGCCGCGGCGACGATGCCGATCAGTTCTCCGGCCTTGACCCGCGAGGTCTGGTCCGCAGTGACCCCGGCCACGAGGAGCACCTTGGACTGCCCGTCAACGGACGCCAGGACGATCACCGCCGAGCCGAGCCTGCTCTTCAGCTGATCGACGGCGTTGCGCAAGGCACCCGAATCGGCGCCGTCGACCTGCGCCGCCACGACTTTCACGCCCTGGACATCGATGGCGTGATCCGCGAGGTCCACACCCGACCCCGAGGCCAGTTTGTCCTTGAGTGTGCGGATTTCGCGCTCCATCTGGCGCACCCGTTCGAGCACGTCGCGCACCTTGTCCGGCACCTCATCGGGTGAGCCGCGCAGCTGGCCGGCCACGTCACGGATCAGCGCCTCGTGCTGCTCCATGTAGTCGATGGCCTTCTCGCCCGTAATCGCTTCGATGCGCCGCACGCCGGAGGCCACGCCGCCTTCGGCGGTGATCTTGAAGAGGCCGATGTCGCCGGCCCGGGCGACGTGGGTGCCACCACACAGCTCCACCGAAAAGTCGCCGATGCGCAGCACCCGCACGTCCTTGTCGTATTTCTCCCCGAACAACGCCATGGCGCCGGAGGCGACCGCCTGCTCGTATTCCATGACGTCGGTCTGCGCCGGCTCGTTGCGCCGGATCTGGGCATTCACCAGCCGCTCGATGGCCGTCAGCTCCTCGGCGGTGACGGCCTGGAAATGCGAGAAATCGAATCGCAGCCGGTCGGGCGCCACCAGCGAGCCCTTCTGCTGGACGTGGGTGCCGAGGACCTGGCGCAGCGCCGCGTGCAGCAGGTGCGTGGCGGAGTGATTCAGCGCCGTCGCGGCCCGCCGCGGGCCGTTCACCTGCGCGGCCAGACGTTCGCCCAGGCGGATCCGGCCCTCGGCCACCCGGCCGACGTGCGAGAAGGCCGTGCCGCGTTTGACGGTATCGTTGACCACGAAGCGGATCCCGGGGCCGCAGAGTTCGCCGGCATCGCCGACCTGGCCACCGGATTCGGCGTAGAAGGGCGTGGCCTCGAGAAACACCTCGCCGCCCTCGCCGGCCTTCAATTCATCCACGGCGACGCCGTCCTTGAACAGCGCGATCACGAGGCCGTCACCGCACAGCGTCTCATAGCCCTGGAAATGGGTGCGTGAATCGACCTTCGGACCGCCGCGCAGGTCCACGCCGAAGCGGCTCGCGGCGCGGGCGCGCTCGCGCTGCGCCTCCATGGCGGCCTCGAATCCGGCGTGGTCGATGGTGAGGTGGTGTTCGCGCGCGACGTCCGCGGTGAGGTCCACCGGAAACCCATAGGTGTCGTACAGCTTGAATACCGTGGCGCCGTCGATGACGGTGCCGGAGAGGTCCCGGATCGCCTCATCCAGCAGCGCCAGGCCGGTGCTCAGGGTCTCGGCGAAACGGGCCTCCTCCTGCGCCAGCACGCGCTGCGCATGCGCACGATGCCGGGCCAGCTCCGGATAGGCCGCGCCCATTTCGGATTCGAGGACTGCGACGAGCTTGTGAAAGAAGGGTTCGCGGATGCCCAGTCGATGACCGTGGCGGATCGCGCGGCGGATGATCCGGCGCAGCACATAACCACGACCTTCGTTCGAGGGGGTGACGCCGTCCACGATCAGGAAGGTGCAGGAACGGATGTGGTCCGCGATCACCCGCAGGGATCCATTGCTGAAATCCGAGGTGCCGGCGAGGGCGGCGGCGGCCCGCACCAGGTGAGCGAACAGGTCCACCTCGAACACCGAGTGCACCTTCTGCATCACGGCCGAAATGCGCTCGAGGCCCATGCCCGTGTCGACCGACGGCTTCGGCAGCGCCGTCAGGGTGCCATCGGCCGCGCGGTCGAACTGCATGAACACCAGGTTCCATACTTCGACGTAGCGGTCACCGTCCTCGTCCGCAGACCCCGGGGGACCGCCGGCCACCTCCGGACCGTGGTCGAAGAAGATCTCGCTGCAGGGGCCGCAGGGCCCCGTGTCGCCCATGGACCAGAAGTTGGACTTCTCGCCCAGGCGCGTGAAGCGTGCGGCGGGTACGCCGATTTCCTTCAGCCAGATGTCCGCCGCCTCATCGTCGCTGTGGTAGACGGTGACCCAGAGGCGCTCCGGGGGCAGCTTCAGGACTCCGGTCAGGAAATCCCAGGCGAAGCGGATCGCGTCGCGCTTGAAGTAGTCGCCGAAGGAAAAGTTGCCGAGCATCTCGAAGAAGGTCAGGTGCCGGGCCGTGTAGCCGACGTTCTCCAGGTCATTGTGCTTGCCACCGGCCCGCACGCAGCGCTGGCTGCTCACCGCACGCGCGTAGTCGCGCCGGTCCTGCCCCAGGAACACGTCCTTGAACTGCACCATGCCGGCGTTGGTGAACAGCAGCGTCGGATCGTTGCCCGGCACCAGGGAGCTCGAGGCCACGACGGCATGTCCGCGCTCGGCGAAGAACGTAAGGAAGGCGCTGCGGATGTCCGAAACGCGGCTGGGAGGCGATGTACTCAAGATGGATCTTCCGACTCGAAATCCGGGCCCAGGGCCGACCGGATATGATCCGATGAAAAGCCCCGGTACTGCAAAAAACGTCCCTGTCGGGCCTTTTCCGGCCAGGATTCCGGAGGCACCGGCCCGAATCGGCGGCTGCGGACCTCGCGCGCGAGGTCCGCCCAGTCCGGACCACCCGCCAAGGCGGCCTCGATATGCACCGGGGCGACGCCCCGGTGGGTCAGTTCCACGGCGATGCGCCGCGGTCCCTGCCCCCGGGCCGCCTGATAGGACACGAACTGTGTGGCAAAGCGGGCGTCATCGAGCTTCCGGCCGGCCACCAGCTCCGCGATGACGCCCGCGACGGCGGCCGCCGCAAACCCCTTGTCCTCGAGCCGCGCCGCCAGTTCGGATGCGGCGAAATCACGGCGGGCGAGCAGCGTCACCGCCGCGAGGCGGACGGCTTCGGGGTCCGGGGAAGGGGCCTCGCCGTCCACACCCGCCTTCGGGCGGCGTCTCATGGCGGCGCGCTCCGAAGGCAAGGGGGTTTCCGAATCAGGCCGAGTTCGCGGCCTGCTCGACGGCACGGCTGCCTTGCCGGGCGGGCAGCAGCTTCAGGCGGACCTGCTCCTCGATCTCGCGCGCGATCTCCGGATGCTGCTGCAGGTAGGTGCGGACGTTGTCCTTGCCCTGGCCGATGCGCTCGCCCTTGTAGCTGTACCAGGCGCCCGACTTGTCGATGATGCCCTGCTGGCTGCCCAGTTCGATGATCTCGCCCTCGCGGGAGATCCCCACCCCGTACATGATCTCGAATTCGGCCTCGCGGAACGGCGGGGAGACCTTGTTCTTGACCACCTTGACGCGGGTCATGTTGCCGACGACTTCCTCGCCGTTCTTGATGGCGCCGATGCGGCGGATATCCAGCCGCACCGAGGCGTAGAACTTCAGCGCATTGCCGCCGGTGGTCGTTTCCGGGCTGCCGAACATCACGCCGATCTTCATGCGGATCTGGTTGATGAAGATCACCATGGTGTTCGAGCGCTTGATGTTGCCCGTGAGCTTGCGCAGCGCCTGGGACATCAGGCGGGCGTGCAGACCCACCTGCATCTCGCCCATCTCGCCTTCGATTTCGGCCTTCGGGGTGAGCGCCGCGACGGAGTCGATGACCACCAGGTCGACCGCGCCGGAGCGCACCAGCATGTCGGTGATCTCCAGGGCCTGTTCGCCCGTGTCGGGCTGCGAGACCAGCAGGTCGCCGATGTTGACACCGAGCTTCTCGGCGTAGGAGGGATCGAGCGCATGCTCGGCGTCCACGAACGCGGCGGTGCCACCGGCGCGCTGCACTTCGGCGACGACCTGCAGCGTCAGCGTGGTCTTGCCGGAGGATTCCGGTCCGAACACCTCGATCACCCGGCCCCGCGGCAGGCCGCCGATGCCGAGCGCGAGATCCAGTCCGAGCGAACCGGTGGACACGGCCTCCACGTCCCAGATGGCCGGCGCATCGCCCAGGCGCATCACGGAGCCCTTGCCGAACTGCTTCTCGATCTGTCCGAGCGCGGCGGCGAGCGCCTTCTTGCGATTCTCTTCCATGCGTGCGCCTTCCGGGTGAGTGGTCGAAGCGCGAATTATCTCACATCGATCGCGCGTCGGAAGGACCAAAACCCCGGCAAATGCCGCTTTTTGCGCGAAGTTTCCTCGTTCTATACAGTGCGCAAAAAACGCCACTACTGTATGGCGAGCCCGGTCTGTGGCGGCGCAGCGGCCTTCGGGTGACTGAGCAGCGCGAGCGCCATCTGCTCGAACCTCGGCACGTCCACCGCGAGCGCGACGTTCACTTGCGCCTCGCCCAGTTGCGGCGCGACGTTCGGAGCCCAGCTCAAGGTGTTGCCGTAACCTGCTGTGAAACTTACATCCACGTCTTCCATGACCGTCGTGGAACGAGTGACCAGGGTCGGGTCCAGCCACACCGCGACCGCCAGTTCATCCCACATCGGAAAGGGCTGTCCCCATTTGCCCAGATACGGATCGAAGGGCGCCGTGCCTCGCCCCACCTGCCTGATGTTCTCGGGCGTGAACAGCGTCGCCGTCGTCGGATCGACCGGAATCTGCGTGATCTTGTGCCAGGACTCGTGCAGCACCAGCGAGGCGGCTTCGGCGTCCCAGTGCATGTTGAACTCCAGGCGCGGCGCATTCACGTATTCGTCCGCGAAGGCATCACCGGAAGGCACCGGATTGAAGCTGCCGCCCATGAACACGAGTTCCTTCGCAAGCGATGCGAATTGCGGATCCAGGCGCGCCGCCAGCGCCACGTTGGTCAAGGGCCCGAGGGCCAGGATGGTCACCTGGCCGGGATACGCGTGGACCATGCGGATCATGAAACTGGCGGCGGACTCCGCGGCGGCGTGGGTCGTGGGTGGGCCCTCGGCTAGGGGCGGGATCAGATAGGGATCGGCATGGTAGGGGGAACGCCGGTTCTCGTTGGCCGGCCAGACTTCCGTCCAGGCGCCCTTGAACACGAGCCGGCCATAGAGTTTCTCCCACTCGCGGGTGCGCTGGGGCGTGTTGATCAGCGGATAGACCGCCCCCGGATACACTTTCACGTCCGTGCGCCGGGCCTCCTCGAGCAGACGCAGCGTGTGCGCCACTTCCTCATCGCGCCAGCCGTCGCCGCTCGTGATCGTGATGCCGAGCACCTCGACATCCGGTGCCTGCAGCGCGATCAGCAGCGACTGCATGTCCGAGCCGCCCGGACCGAAGGCGTCCTGATCGACGATCACCTTGCGGGCGGCCGCGGATGCCGTCGCCGCGGCCGCGGCGAGCAGCACCGCAAGACTCACCCGCCACGACCAGCGCAGCCGGACGAATCCGGTCATGGCGGGCTCCGACGCGCCGCCCGCAGCAGCAGCTGCAGCGCGAAGTCCACGGCCTGCCGGCGCACGGCCTCGCGGTCGCCGGCAAAGATCCGGCGCGTGGCGCGGGCGCTCATGGCGCGCTGCCGCAGCGCGATCCCGAACCACACCGTGCCCACGGGCTTCTCCGGCGTGCCGCCATCGGGACCCGCGATGCCGCTGATGGCAATGACCAGATCGGCGCCGGTCGCGCGCCGCGCGCCGCGCGCCATGGCGAGGACCGTCTCCTCGCTGACCGCACCGTGGCGCCGCAGCGTTGCCGCCGGCACCTTCAGGTCGCGCATCTTCGCGGCATTCGAATAAACGACATAGCCGCCCTCGACCCAGCGCGAGCTGCCGGCCACGTCGGTGAGGGTCTTGGCCACCCAGCCCGCGGTACACGACTCGGCGGTGGCGACCCGCCAGCCCCGCAGCACCAGCGCGCGCCCGAGCCGGCGCGAGCGGCGCAGCAATTCAAGATCCGAGGGTGTTTTCATTCAAGTGATTGAAATCTAAGGAACCCAGTCGCAGCATCCGGCCTATTCTATAAGATCTGATCCTCAAGCCCGATGCGCCGCGGCCATGCCGGAATTCTCGCAGCAACTGAAGCCACACACCGCCCGCAGGATTTTTCTGTGGCAGATGCTGTGCTGTTGCGTG
>DATJPN010000084.1:0-3395 GCA_035506335.1 Steroidobacteraceae bacterium
TCACCATCGAGTCGCCGGGCTGCGGCCGGCACGAGGCGGCCCCGATGCTGACGGTCACGTAGTTCGACACCGTCGAGCCGCGATTCGGGATCTCCAGGTCCCGCACGGCGCGCAGGATGCGCTCGGCCGGAACGTGCGCCGCATCGAGCGTCGCCCCGGGGAGGATGATCAGGAATTCGGCGGCTCCCAGCCGCGCGGCGCGATCGGCGCTCTTCAGGCCGCTCGCGCGAATCACGGCGCCCACGCGCCGCAGCAACTCATCGCCGGCCTCGGGCCCGTAATTGTCGCAGTAGCGCTCGAAGTCATCGAGCTCCACCAGCACCACCGACAGGGCGCCGCAGGCGGCCGTGGCCGACTCCCAGGTGGCCCGGGTGAACGCATCCAGGTGAGCGCCCTGGGCGAGGCCCATCAGGACGTCGACCGGGGTGTGCTGCGGCGTCGTCATGGCCGCCGCGCGCCATGGCTGTCAGAAGGAATGGGCACGGCCATGCGCGAACTGTATTAGGTCACCCGCCCGCCGTCCGGCGCCACTTAACGGAATCGTGACGCAGGGCACGCTCAGGCGACGCCCTCCCCGGGGGGCAGCAGCGAGTCCAGGCGATCCACCGTGCGCAGGGCCGGGAACAGGCGCATCCACACGCCCACGACCAGCAGCGTGCCGACGCCCCCCAGCACCACGGCCGGCACGGTGCCGAGCAACGCCGCGGTCGCGCCGGACTCGAATTCACCGAGCTCGTTGGACGTGCCGATGAAGAGCATGCTGACTGCGCTGACCCGGCCGCGCATGGCATCGGGCGTCGCCAGCTGGATCAGCGAGGAGCGCACGAAGACGCTGATCTGGTCGGCCGCGCCCAGGATGATCAGGGCGCCCAGGGACAGGTACATGTTCCGCGACACGCCGAAGAGGATCGTGGCCACGCCGAACACCGCGACGGCCGCGAACATGCGCCGTCCGGTGTCACGCGACAGCGGGCTGCGCGCGAGCGCCAGAGCCGTGCAGGTCGCGCCGATCGCGGTGGCGCTGCGCAGGGCCCCGAGGCCCGTCGGACCTACGTGCAGGATGTCCCGGGCGTAGACGGGCAGGAGTGCGGTCGCTCCCCCGAGCAGCACCGCGAACAGGTCCAGGGAGATCGCCCCGAGAATGACCGGCCGCGAGAACACGAAGGCCAGGCCCTCGCGCACCCGTGCGACGGGGGCCAGCTGTGCCTGCGCGGGGGGCCGTTTGCGGCGGCCGCCATACAGCGCCGCCGCCGCGCTCGCGAGGCAGAAGGCCACGAGGCAGGTGCCGTAGGTGGGCGCGGGCCCCACCGAATAGATGATGCCACCGAGCGCCGGGCCGACGATCACCGCGGCCTGGTTGGCCGAACCGCTCAAGGCAATGGACCTGGCGAGGCGCTCCGGAGGAACGAGGAAGGCCAGCAGTGACTGCGCCGCAGGCCCGTAGAAGGCACGCGCAATCCCGAACACCGCCGCGACCATATAGAACGGCCAGGCGACGTGAACCCGCGCCATGCTCAGGGCCAGCAGCAATCCGGCGGCCACGGCCTGGATCAGGAAGGCCGCGCAGAGCACCTTGCGCTGATCGGTGTGGTCGACGACCGCGCCCGCCGGCAGGGTCAGCAGGAACATCGGGATGAAGCCGGCGAGCCCCACCCAGGCCAACGCCAGGGGCGTGCGCTCCAGGTCATAGACCTGCCAGCCGATCGCGACGGACTGGATCATCACCGCGAGGGTGGCAACGATGCGCACACCCAGGAAGAGCCTGAAGTCGCGCTCCCGGTACACTGGCTCGGACAAGGTGGTTCGACCTGAAAACCCCATTGTCGGGTACCCGCACCGGTGGCTGCAAATCGCCCTGCAGCGGATAATGAGCGCGTACGGTCGCAGGTCGCGACCTCTTGTGTACCAGGAGTCCTGATGCGTCTTGAAGCCATTTCGATGGGTCGTGATCCGCCGCGGGAGGTCAATGTCGTCGTCGAGGTGCCGGTGGGCGGGGAGCCGATCAAGTACGAGATGGACAAGGCCTCCGGCGCGCTCGTGGTGGACCGATTCCTCTACACGTCCATGCGCTATCCCGGCAACTACGGCTTCATTCCGCACACCCTCTCCGAGGATGGGGATCCGTGCGACGTGCTCGTGTGCAACCAGCGCGGCATCCAGCCCGGCGCCGTCATCGCGGTGCGCCCGGTCGGGGTCCTGAAGATGCAGGATGAGGCCGGCGGCGATGAAAAGATCGTGGCCGTTCCCACCACGCGCCTCACCCGCCGTTACGAGAACGTACACAACTACACCGACCTGCCGGAGATTTCCCGGCAGCAGATCCAGCACTTCTTCGAGCACTACAAGGATCTGGAGTCGACGAAGTGGGTGCGGGTGCTCGGCTGGGGCGATGCGGCCGAGGCGCAGGATTACATCATGCAGTCGTTTCGACGCGCGCAGGCGAATTCGACCGGCTAGATCCGCGCACCCCGCGCCGGCGCGACGCCAGCAGCACGGCGGCGAGGAACACCAGCGTTGCCGCATCGATGCGGCCGCCGCCGTGGTGTCCGGCCGCCGACTGCACGGACAGCGTCACGGTCGAGACCGGCCCGGTGCCGTTCGGGCCGGTGCAGGAGAGCGAGTAGCTCAGGGTGCCTTCGGCCGCGGGCGTGACGGTCACCGAGCCCGCGGTCGCTTCTGCGCCGCTCCAGTCACCCGAGGCCGCACAACTGGTGGTGTCGTAGGACACCCAGGTGAGCGTCGCGGGACTGCCGGCGGCGATCTCGGCCGGGGAAACGGTGAGCGCCGGTGCGCCCGTCGGC
This sequence comes from Steroidobacteraceae bacterium, assembly GCA_035506335.1. Taxonomy (GTDB): domain Bacteria; phylum Pseudomonadota; class Gammaproteobacteria; order Steroidobacterales; family Steroidobacteraceae; genus DAIDKA01. Next base: position 2,802 of record DATJPN010000084.1, read on the forward strand.
AATGCGGCCAGCGCCGCGTTCACCTGCAGGAAGCCGGCGCCCGCGCCCTGGGCGCCCTCGGCCATCGGCAGTGCGGTGTCCTTGAGTGCCTTGACGACCTGCGCGGCGGAGAGGGCCGGATTCGCCTGCCACAACAGCGCCGCGGCTGCGGCCGCATGCGGCGCCGCCGCGGAGGTGCCGAAGAAATTCGGATACTGGGTATTGTTCTGGCACTGACTGATCGAGGTCGTGAACCGCCCGTCGGCATTCCAGGGTGGCGCCGCCTGGGTGCTGTTGGCCAGCTGGAAACCCAGAAACGTGTCATTGACGCCATCGGAGGCGGTCAGATCCGGCTTGCCGCGATTCACGGGTGCGGCCAGCGCCCGACCGCTGGTGTCGAACAGGACCGGGTCATCGCCGTAGGAGGAATACGGCTCGAGCACCGCGGGCGCGGTCCCGCACGCCGGGCTCTGGAAGTAGAGTGCGGCGCCGACCGCCACGGCGCCTGCCGCATTCGTATGCCCCTGGAGGGTCGGACTGAAGGTCGAAAAGGTGTCGATACTCGCGCCCAGACCGTTATCGGACATCAGCAACTTCACCCGCCCGGGCGCGGTG
>DATJPN010000085.1:0-4167 GCA_035506335.1 Steroidobacteraceae bacterium
GGGCTGCCGGCGGCGGCGGGGACCTGAATCTGGGCACCTCGGGTGCTTTCGGATCATCCCCGATCTGGGTGCTCTATCACCACGGCATGCAGGAAACCATGAAGCGCCTGACCGGCCAGGCGGCCGGGACGGATCGGGTGAAGACACTTTCGGCGCAGTCGATCGAGGCCATCCGGGCGAGTCTCGACGCCTCCCTCACGCGCCTGCAGCAGCGTCTCAACAGCCAGATGGTGTGGCTGACGGTGGCGATCGCCGGAGGACCGTTTCTCGGGCTGCTGGGCACCGTGGTGGGCGTCATGATCACCTTTGCCGCCATCGCGGCATCCGGCGAAGTCAACATCAATGCCATCGCGCCCGGCACCGCGGCGGCGCTGGTGGCAACGGTGGCCGGCCTGGGCGTCGCCATCCCCTGCCTGTTCGGCTACAACTACCTGAACACCCGCGTCAAGGAGATCACCGCGGACATGCGGGTGTTCGTGGACGAGTTCGTGGCCAGAATCGCCGAAACGTATTCCTGAGGAGCCGGAGCAGCCATGTCAGGAAAGGTCGGTGACGAAAGTGACGTCTACGACGAGATCAACATCACGCCGATGCTCGACCTCGCCTACGTGCTGCTCGTCATTTTCATCATCATGACCACGGCCACGGTGCAGGGCATCAAGGTCAACGTGCCGAAGGCGAGCGCTCAACCGAGCCTCGCCGAGAACAAGACCAAGGCGATCAGCATCAGCGCCGATGGAACCATCTATCTGGATACGTTCCCGGTGACCATGAGCGAGCTCGAACAGAATCTGCGCCAGCTGAAGGCGGCGAACCCGAACCTGCCGGTGATCATCAAGGCCGACGCGGCAATCCAGTACCAGAAAGTCGTCGACGTTCTGGATCTGCTCGGGCGGCTCGAGATCACGCAATTGGGGCTGGTGACCTCCAGGATCGTGAAATGACGCATCACGGGAAGACATGATGGGAAAGAAGCGCAAATACCTGCCCCTGATCATCGCCTGCCTGACGATTGCCGGCGTCGGCGGCGGGGCATTTGCCCTGATCCGCAGCATCGTGGGCGGGGCGTCTTCGCCGCCGAAGCAGGTGGTCCAGGAAATTCACATCATCCGCCCGCCGCCGCCGCCGCCGGATCAACCGCCGCCACCGCCGCCGCCGCCGGACAAGCAAGACATTCCCGATCCTCAGCAGCAGCCCGATCCGACCCCCTCGAAGGAACCGGCGCCGAGCCAGAACCTCGGTCTCGACACCGAGGGCGGCGCGGGCGGCGATGCCTTCGGCCTGGTCGGCAACAAGGGCGGCCGCGACATCACGGCGACCGGCGGCAGCGCCTTCGCCTGGTATGCCGGCCTGCTCAAGGACCAGATCCAGAGCCTCCTCAACGGCGATGAGCATGTCCGCAGCGGCCAGTTCCGGGTGTCGTTGCGGGTGTGGGTCGCCGAGGACGGCTCGGTGCGCCGGGTGGAAATCATGCACGGCAGCGGCAGTGCCGACCGGGATCGGGCCATCGAGACGGACCTGCAGCAGCTCAAGCGACTGTCGCAGGCGCCTCCGGCCGGCATGCCCGATGTCATCAGCCTGGAAGTCCGGGCGCAGGGTTGAGCGTGAGCCGCGGCAGCACGGAGCGGGGAACAGGAATGCACCACAATCTGGTCGCGGCAACCCTCGTGCTGTCCGCCGTGCTTGGATTCGCGAGCGCGCAGGCGCAGGAAGCCCGCAGCGGTGGCGCCGGCAACAATGCGGCCCTGGCGCAGCAGCTGCAGCAGCTCGCTTCGGAACGCACCGACCTGCAGGCCCAGAACGCGAAGCTGCAGAAGGACCTCGAGGACATCCGCAAGGAGCGGGATGCCTTGAAGGCGGGGCAGAGTGGCGCCGACCGGCGCGCCCAGCAGTCCGAGGCGGCGCTTCGCCGGATTCAGCAGGATGCCGCCGCCCGTGAGAAGACCGCGAACGAAAGTGTGGCGCGCGGCAAGGAGCAACTGGATCAGCTCGTCGCCAAGTTCCGGGAACTGACGCAGACCCTGCGGGACACCGAGACCGACCGCACAGCCTTGCAGCAGAAGCTCGCCGTTCTGGAGCACACTTCGAGCGTGTGCACGGACGACAATGCCACGTTGTATAACCTGAACGTCGAAGTGCTCGATCACTGGGAGCACGAGTCCGGCTTCGCCGGGCTGATGCGCGCCGAGCCGTTCACAAAGATCGCCCGGATCCGGCTCGAGAACGCCGCGCTCGAGTACAAGCAGCGGGCCGAGCAATTACGCGTTCAGCAGTCCGCGAAGCCGGCCGGCCACGCCGGTACCTGACCGGGCCACACAGCCCATGCTGTGGCGCGCCGTCATCTTCGGGCTGGTATTCGTCGTGTTGCAGCTCTCGTGGCAAACCATGGGCACGTCATTCGGCCAAGCATTGATCCATGACGCTGCCGTAGGACCGGCGGTTGCTGTCGTGAATCTGCTGACCCCTTCAGTGCACGCCGTGGCCGACGGTCACACCGTTCGATCGCGCATGGGCAGCCTGAACATCATCAATGGATGTGACGGCACCGAGGCGCTGTTCCTGCTCACCGCCGCGTTCGTTGCGGCGCGGCTGCCGTGGCGCGTCCGCCTGGGGGGTTTCCTGCTGGGCATACCGGTCGTGTTCGTCGTCAACGAGATGCGCATCCTGGCACTCTTCTATGCCAATCTGGATGACCGGGCGCCGTTCGACTTCCTGCACGGCACCGCAACCCCGATTGCCGTGATCCTGCTCATCGCCGGATACTTTTACGCAGTCCTGTCGGTTCAGGCCCGTGCTGCCGCGACCCGCTGATCTCGCCGTGCGGCTGGTCATCGCCGGCGTCATCGTGCTCGGGATGCTGTACGTGGCGGGCCGTACCCTGGTTGGACCCCTCGTCCCGGCACTGGCTGCGACTGTTCATGTCATCGATCCGGACTTCACCGTCCTGTCCGCCTCGGTCGGGCAGCATGGGGCGATGCAGACCGTGGCCTTCCGTGCAGATCTCGCCGGCCCCCTCGAGTTGGCAGGGCGCACTCTCTACCCTCTTGGCTGGAATACGGCGCAACCGCAGGGCTGGTTCCAGATCGACCTGTCATTGGGTGGCCTGCTGCAGTATTCAGCCCTGCTCCTCATCATTGTCCTGGGATGGCCGGCGCGAAAGGCGCGGGAATTCGCACTGCGCCTGGCGCTGTGCCTGCCCCTGGCAGCCTTGCTGGTGTTCATCGCCGCACCGTCCACTGTGATCGCCGAATTGTGGAAATTGCTTGGCGATCAGTTTGCGCCCGGAGAAGTCTCGGGCTGGCTGGTGTGGAGCCGTTTCCTGATGGGGGGAGGGGGCCTGGCGATCGCGGGAATCCTGGCAGCCGGGGTGATCGTGGTCGCGCAGCGGCGGCAGGCAACGCATCGTGCCGGCTTCGCGTAGACTTCGCGCATGGCGCATCCCTACGTCGAACGCATCCTCAAGGCCCGTGTCTATGACGTGGCGATCGAGACCCCCCTGGAGGCGGCGCCGCGCCTGTCGCGGCGTCTCGGCAACCAGATCTTCCTGAAGCGCGAGGACCTGCAATCGGTCTTCTCCTTCAAGCTCCGCGGCGCCTATAACAAGGTGGCGCACCTGTCCGAATCGGCCGCCCGGCGCGGCGTGATCTGCGCCTCGGCCGGCAATCACGCCCAGGGGCTGGCGCTCGCGGCGCAGCGCCGCGGCGTGCCGGCCACCATCGTCATGCCGCAGACCACCCCGCAGATCAAGGTGCAGGCGGTCATGGACTTGGGCGGCGAGGCCGTCCTGCACGGGGATGATTACGATGCGGCCTTCGAGCGGGCCCAGCAGCTGGTCCGCGAACGCAACCTCGTGTACGTGCACGCCTTCGATGACCCGGACGTCATCGCGGGGCAGGGCACCATCGGGGTGGAGCTGATGCGCCAGAGCGGCGGCGACATCGACGCGGTGTTCGTGCCCGTGGGCGGCGGCGGACTGATTGCGGGCATCGCGACCTACATCAAGTACCTCTACCCGCGGATCCGCATCGTCGGCGTCGAGCCGAACGATGCCAGCGCCATGTACGACTCGCTGCAGGCGGGCCGGCGGGTGCTGCTCGAGCGGGTGGGGCTGTTCGCGGACGGCGTGGCGGTCAAGCGGGTGGGGGAGGAGACCTTCGCGCTCGCCCG
>DATJPN010000086.1:0-24404 GCA_035506335.1 Steroidobacteraceae bacterium
AGGCGCTGCTCATCGGCAAGCGCTTCGGAATCGACCCGACGCAGCTGATCGATATCCTCAATGTCTCGACCGGCCGGAACTTTCACAGCGAGCTGTCGATGAAGGACCACGTCATCGCCGGCCGCCACGCCGCCGGGTTCCTGCTGGCGCTGGCCGCCAAGGACGTGAGGATCGCCGCGGGGCTCGCCGCGGCGCTGAAGGTCCCGGCGCCGATGCTCGCGTTGAGCGCGCAGCAGATGAGCGCGGCATCGCAGGCGCTCGGTCCCCGGGCCGACGTGACGGAGGCGATCAGGTTCTGGGACCAGGGCTCCTGATCAGGAGGCGGCGCCGGGTGCGCGCGGCACCCGGCACCCGGGCTCAGTGCGCCAGGCCTTCGGCCTTCAGCGCAGCCTGCACCGCCGGACGGGCCGCGACCCGCGCGTGATACTGCTGCAGGGCCGCGAACGCGGACAGATCGATCTTCAGATGCATCGCGGCGCTGATCGTCCAGAACAGGTAGCCGTCGGCCACCGTGTAGGTGTCGCCCATCAGGTAGGTCTTGCCGGCGAGCACGCCGTCGACGTAGCCGAATCGCCGGATGATGTTCTGGATGGTTCCCTGCTTGACGGTGTCGGGCAGGGTCGGATTGAACAGCGAGCCTATGGGCTTGTGCAGTTCCGCGGTGATGTAGTTGAGCCATTCCATCAGCCGATAGCGTTCGAAGGAACCCGCCGCCGGGGCGAGTTTGCGCTCGGGCACCTTGTCGGCGATGTACTGGATGATCGCCGGGCCTTCGGTCAGCACCTGCCCGTCATCGAGCTGCAGCGCCGGGACATAGCCCTTCGGATTGATGCTCGAGAAGTCGACGCCGTTGACCTTGCGCGTCGCGAAATCCAGCTTTTCAAGACTGAATTTCAATCCGGATTCCTGGAGCGCGATGTGCGGGGACATGGAGCATGCGCCGGGGGCGTAATACAGTTTCATGGACGCTTCCTGTATGAGAGCCAGAGGTATGGGGACCGTCATAGTACCTAAGTTCGAAATGCGCTGTCCGCCTCAGACGAGCACCCGCTCGATGCCGCCGTCGTTCGCGCGCGCCACGTAGTCGACCAGCCAGTTCGGGCCCAGGATGTGGCGCGCGAGTTCGACGACGATGTAGTCGGCGTCTGTTCCCTCATCGTCGTTGTAGCGCTTCAGGCCCTGCAGGCAGGACGGGCAGCTGGTGAGCACCTTGACCTCACCGGCGTGGCCGGCGCTGCGAATCGCGGCGCTGCCCGAGCGCATTTCCTGTTCCTTGCGCAACCGCACCTGCGTCGAGATGTCCGGCCGGGCGAGCGCCAGCGTCCCGGATTCGCCGCAGCAGCGATCGTTCTTCGCGATGCGGCCGTTCTGGTCGGCATTCATCAGGGCATTGACCACGGCGAGCGGGTCCCGGGTCTTGATCGGGGAGTGGCAGGGGTCGTGGTACATGTAGCGCACGCCGGTCACGGCCTCGACGCGCACTCCCTTCTCGAGCAGGTACTCATGGATGTCGAGGATCCGGCAACCCGGAAAGATGTCCTCGAAGCGGTAGCCCTGCAGCTGGTCGAAGCACGTGCCGCAGCTGACGACGATGGTGCGGATATCCAGGTAGTTCAGCGTATTGGCAACCCGGTGAAACAGCACCCGGTTGTCGGTGATCATCTTCTGCGCCTTCTCGAAGTGGCCGGCGCCCCGTTGCGGATAGCCGCAGCACAGGTAGCCCGGCGGCATGACGGTCTGGGCGCCGACATGCCAGAGCATCGCCTGGGTCGCGAGGCCCACCTGCGAGAACAGCCGCTCCGAGCCGCAGCCCGGAAAATAGAACACAGCTTCGCTGTCACTGGTGGTCGTGGCCGGATTGCGGATGATCGGCACGTAGTCCGCGTTTTCGATGTCCAGGAGCGCCCGCGCCGTCTTGCGGGGCAGACCGCCCGGCATCTTCCGGTTGGTGAAGTGGATCACCTGTTCACGCAGCGGGGGCCGCCCGCCGCTCGTGGCCGGCGGGCGGGCGTTCTGCTTGCGCCCGAGCGGCCGCAGCGCGCGGCTGGCGAGCCGCTGCGCCCGGTAGCCCCAGTCGATCATGACCTTGCGGGCGAGGCGTATCGACTGCGGGCGGGTGGCGTTCAGGAACAGCATCGCCGCCTCGCTTCCCAGGTTGAAGCGCTTCTTGCCCATGCGCCGCAGCAGATCGCGCATGGCCATCGAGACATCGCCGAAGTCGATGTCCACGGGGCACGGCGCGAGGCACTTGTGGCACAGCGTGCAATGGTCGCCGACGTCCTCGAACTGGCTCCAGTGGCGCAGTGAAACGCCGCGGCGCGTCTGCTCCTCGTAGAGGAACGCCTCGATCAGCAGCGAGGTGGCCAGGATCTTGTTGCGCGGACTGTAGAGCAGGTTGGCGCGCGGCGCATGGGTGGCGCACACCGGCTTGCATTTCCCGCACCGCAGGCAATCCTTGATCGCGCCTGAAATGGATCCGAGGTCCGACTGCTGCATGATCAGCGACTCATGGCCCAGCAGGTTGAAGCTCGGCGTGTAGGCGTTGCGCAAGTCGCCCTCCGCGAGCAGCTTGCCGTGATTGAAGCGGCCACCCGGATCGATGCGTTGCTTGTAGCGGCGGAACTCCCGGATCTCCTCCTCGCGCACGAATTCGAGCTTCGTGATGCCGATCCCGTGCTCGCCTGAAATCACGCCGCCCAACTGCCGGGCGATGCCCATGATGCGTTCGACGGTTGCCGTGGCCGTGTGCAGCATGGCGTAGTCATCGGAATTGACAGGGATATTGGTGTGCACGTTCCCGTCACCGGCATGCATGTGCAGGGCGACGAACAGCCGCCCGCGCAACACCCGCGCGTGCGCCGCATCACAGGCCGCCATCACCGGCGCGAACGCGTCGCCGACGAACCAGTCCTGCAGGGCAGCGCGGCCCTCGCGCTTCCAGGAGACCCGGATGGCCCGGCTCTGCAGCAGGTCGAATACGCTGTGCGAGGCGTCGAAAGCTTCGAGTCCGGCGGATGGCACGCCGAGCGCGGCGAGCTCCGGGCGAGCCTGCGCGAGCGGGGTATCGAAGTGATCGAGCAGCCACTGCCACCGGCGCCGCAGGCCGGCGAGCAGTTCCCGCGCCTGCACGGCCCGCTCGGCCAGCAGTTCGGCGGATCCGCGCTGGTCGGTATCCGCATCGCCCGACGGGCGCAGCGGCGGGGGCGCGGCGAAGATCGCGTCCAGTTCGTCGAGCAACTGCAGCTTGTTGCGGATCGACAGCTCGATGTTGATGCGTTCGATGGCGTCGGTGTAGGCGCCCATCTGGTCGAGCGGAATGACGACGTCCTCGTTGATCTTGAAGGCGTTCGTGTGACGGGCAATGGCGGCGGTACGCGCGCGATCCAGCCAGAACCGCTGCCGCGCCTCGGCGCCGACCGCCACGAAGCCCTCGCCGACCCTGCGGTTGGCGATCCGCACGACCTCCGAGGTCACCTGCGCGACCGCCTGCTCGTCGTCGCCGGTGATATCCCCGAACAGGGCGATCTTCGGCAGCGCCCCGCGCTTGGACTTGGTGGCATAGCGCACCGCACGCAGGTAGCGTTCGTCCATGTGCTCCAATGCGGCCAGCCGCACGCCCCGCGCGGCCTGGGCATCGATGTAGTCCTTGATCTCCACGATGGCCGGCACGGCCTCGCGGGCCTGACCGAAGAACTCCAGGCACACGGTGCGCACGTGCGCGGGCGGGCGATGCAGGATCCAGCCTGCGGCCGTGATCAGGCCGTCGCAGCCCTCCTTCTGTACGCCCGGCAGGCCTCCCAGGAACTTGTCGGTGACGTCCTTGCCCAGCCCCGCCTTGCGGAATGCCCGCCCTGGAATGCTCAAGGTCTCGGTGCGCAGGACCCGGGCGGCGTGCGGTGCGGCGTCCCCGGCCTTCCAGGTGAGTTCGAAATGCGCCGTCTCGACCTCGTGGATCTTGCCGAGGTTGTGTCCGACCCGGCGCACTTCGAGCCAGTTCCCCTCCGGATCGACCATGCGCCACCAGGCCAGGTTGTCGACGGCGGTGCCCCACAGGACCGCCTTCTTGCCGCCCGCGTTCATGGCGATGTTGCCGCCGATGCAGGAGGCGTCGGCCGAAGTCGGGTCCACCGCGAACACCAGACCGGCCTTTTCGGCGGCCTGCGCGACGCGGCGCGTGACCACGCCGGCGCCGGTCTCGATGGTCATGACCTCCTGCTCGAGCCCCGGCAGGCGGGTCGGGCATGGCACGCCGAGCTGCTCGAGTTTCTCGGTATTGATGACGGCCGAAAGCGCCGTCAGCGGCACGGCCCCGCCCGTGTACCCCGTGCCACCCCCGCGCGGGATGATCGACAGGCCCAACTCGATGCACGCTCTCACCAGGCCCGGCAATTCCGCTTCGGTGTCCGGCATCAGCACCACGAAGGGATATTCGACCCGCCAGTCCGTGGCATCGGTGACATGGGAGGCGCGCGCGAAGGCGTCCAGGCAGATGTTGTCCCGATGGGTGTGCCGCCTGAGGAGGGCGGCCGCCCGGCGGCGCAGGGCGATGGTCTGTGCGAAGGAGTCCTCGAAGCGCGCCACTTCGGCGCGCGCCGCAGCCAGCAGGGCGCTGACTTTCGCGCGCCGGGCACTCTCCGGCGCGTCGCTGCGGCGTTCGATTTCGTCCAGCCGATGGTGCAGGGCGGCTATCAGGAGCTTGCGCCGGCGCGCATTGTCGATGAGGTCATCGGCAAGGTACGGATTGCGCCGCACCACCCAGATGTCGCCGAGCACCTCATAGAGCATGCGGGCCGAGCGGCCCGTCCGTCGTTCGTGGCGCAACTCATCCAGCAGCTGCCAGTTCTGCGCCCCGAGCAGCCGGATGACGATTTCGCGGTCGGAGAAGGACGTGTAGTTGTAGGGGATCTCGCGAAGTCGCGCCGGCAGCGGCGGCGGCAGCGGCAGGGGCGGTGCGGCGGGTGCCTCTAGCATGCCACCACCGGCAATCCCTGGAACTCCTTGATTTCGCGCATGACGAAGTTCGAATTCAGGTCCTTGACACCCGGAATCGTGCGCAGCTGGTCCAGGACGAATTCGGAGTAGGCGCGGATGTCCGGTGCGACGACGTGGAGCAGGGCATAGGCACTGCCCGACACGATGAAGCACTGCAGCACATAGGGAGACTCGGCCACCACTTCGGCGAAACGATCGGCGCTCTTCGTCGACACCGCATCGAGGGTAAGGGTCACGAACGCGCGGATCTCGAGCCCCACCGAGGCCGCATCCACCCGGACGCCGTAGCCCTTGATGACACCTTCCTGCTCCAGGCGGTGGATCCGCCGCGAGCAGGGTGCCTCGGACAGGCCCACCTCCCGGGCCACCTCGACGTTGGTGGCGCGGGCGTTCACGCTCAGGGCCCGCAGGATCTGCCGATCGAGCTCGTCCGGGGCGAAGGCGGTCGTGGCGGCGCTGCCGGCCGAGCGGCGGCGACCTGTCGCTCTTTTCATGCGATTGTTGGCCTCATCGCGCAATAATATTGCAGAAGTGTCTTGAATACGGACTGAAAACGCAAGCACATTTCGGGCTCCGGCCGCTAGATTCGTCTCGCCGTCCGATGGCGGCGAAGAGACTTGCGGAGATTCGAAGAGCATGGATATTGCGGCAAAACGTCCGTTTCGTGCCGACCACGTGGGCAGCCTGCTGCGACCGCCCGAACTGCTGCAGGGACGGCGCCAGTTCGCGGCCGGCGAGATCACCGCCGGGCAACTGCGCGCCATCGAGGACCAGGCCATCGCCGATGCCGTCAGGCGCCAGGAGGATGCCGGGCTGCGCGTCGTGACGGACGGGGAGTTCCGGCGCAAGTTCTGGCACCTGGACGTTCTGACCGCGTTCGAGAACGTGGAGCGTATCGCCCCCAGGGTCAAGGCACGATTTCATACCCACGCCGGGGCGCTCGAACTGGAGGCACCGGGGATCCGGGTGACCGGCAAGCTGTCTCGTCCGGCACCGATCCTGGTCGAGGGCTTCCGATACCTGAAGTCGGTGGCCAGGTCCGTCCCCAAGGTGACGCTGCCATCGCCGACCATCATGCACTTTCGCGGTGGCCGGGCCGCGGTGGACCAGCACGCGTATCCGGAAATGGAGGCCTTCTTCGCCGACCTGGCCGCGGTCTATGCCCGGGAAATCGACGACCTGGGCAAGGCCGGATGCACCTACCTGCAGGTGGACGAGACGAACCTCGCGTACCTGTGCGATCCGGCGCTGCGCGAGCAGGTTCGCGCCAGCATCGGTGTCGATCCGGATGAGCTCGCCGAGATCTACGGGCGGCTCATCAACGCGTCGATCGCCACCAGGCCTCCCGGGATGCGCGTGATGGTGCACCTGTGCCGCGGCAACTATCGCAGCGGCTGGGTGGCCGAAGGCGGCTACGAACCCGTCGCGCAGCTGCTCTTCAACCGGATCGACGCGGACGGCTACTTTCTCGAGTATGACGACGAACGCTCCGGTGGCTTCGAGCCGCTGCGGCTGCTGCCCAAGGGCAAGATCGCCGTCCTGGGGCTGATCACCACGAAGAGCGGGCGCCTGGAGAGCAAGGACTTCCTCAAGCGGCGCATCGACGAGGCTGCGCGCTTCGCGCCCCTCGAGCAGCTCGCCTTGAGCCCGCAATGCGGGTTTGCCAGCACCGTGGAGGGCAACAGTCTCACGATCGACGACCAGCAGCGCAAGCTCGACCTGCTCGTCGCGGTCGCGAACGAGGTCTGGGGCCCGGAACACTAGGTCGTGGAGGCCGCGGGCTGCGGTCGCCGCAGGAAGACCACGCAGGCGACCGCGAAGATCGAGAGGCCGGCGCCGCAGACGAAGCCGGCCCGGACGCCGCCGGACAGCGCCTCGACGGGGGCGAGCCCGGCGGCGGCCAGTTTCGCCCCCCGGGCCGACATCAGCGCCACGAACAGGGCCACCCCGGCCGCGCCCGCCGCCTGCTGGATCGTGCCGATGACGGCGCTGCCGTGCGAATACAAACTGGCCTGCACCGACGAGAGACTCAGCGTGAACAGCGGCGTGAACAGCAGCGCGAATCCGATGCTCATCGTCACGTGCCCGGCGAGGATATAGGACACGCGGGTCGCGGGCCCGAGCAGCGTCATGGCCCACAGCACGACGCTCACGATGATGACGCCGGGAACCACAAGCCGGATCGGCCCCACCTTGTCGTAGAGGCGGCCGACATGCGGCCCGAGCAGGCCCATCAGCAGGCCACCCGGCAGCAGCAACAGGCCGGTCTGCAGGGTATCCAGTCCCAGGACATTCTGCAGGTAGATCGGCAGCAGGATGATGGTGCCGAACAGCGCCATCATCATGGTCGCCATCAGCAGCACCGATACCGTGAAATTGCGGGAGCCGAAGGTGCGCAGGTCGAGCAGCGGATGGCCGGTCTTCTGCAGCGAGAGCTGACGGAAAATGAACAGCGCCAGGAACACCGCACCCAGCCCCGCCCAGAATCCCGCGCCCGCCGCCCCGGGGCTCGAGGGGACGCCGATGGCGCTCAGGCCGTAGACGATGCCGCCGAAGGCGAAGGCGGACAGGAAGACCGACACGCCATCCAGCGCCGCGGTGTGCGGCGTGGTCACGTTCTGCATGCGCCTTGTCCCAAGCAGCAGCGCGCCGAGGGAGATCGGCAACACCAGCGCGAACATCCAGCGCCAGCCGAGATAGTTGAGGATGACCCCCGAGAGGGTCGGGCCGATGGCCGGCGCGACGGAAATGACGGTGGTGATGAAACCCATGGTCTTGCCGCGGGTCTCGGCCGGAGACAGCATCATGGCCGTGGTCATCAGCAGCGGCATCATGATCGCGGTCCCCGATGCCTGGACGATCCGGGCGAGCACCAGCGTCTGCAGGTCGGGGGCCACGGTGGCGATCAACGTCCCGAGGCTGAACAACGACATCGCCAGGATGAAGATCGGCCGGGTGTGGATCCGCTGCAGCAGGAATCCGGTCACCGGGATGACCACCGACATGGTGAGCAGGAACGCCGTGGTCAGCCACTGGACCGCGGCGGCCGTCACCTGCAGGTCGTGCATGAGGCGCGGGATCGCGACGGCCATGAGCGTCTCGTTCAGGATCACGACGAAGGTCGCCACCAGCAGCAGGTTGATGACCAGTCGATTGCGCGCGTCGTGCATCCGGATATGTTGACAGAATCCGCGCCGGAGGTGATGGTCCTGCGCATGCGCACGGTGCGGCAATGGCTCGAGGAGTACGGTGACAGTCATCGGCATCCCGTGAACGAGCGGTTGCACTTCGTGTGCGTTCCGGCGATCGTGCTGTCGGTCATCGGCCTGCTGTCCTCGGTGCCGGTGCCGCGGGTCGCGCAGGGATTGGCGGGGCTCGATTGGGCGGTGGTGATCGCGGCGCTGGCGTTGCTCTATTATCTGTCACTGTCCCCGGCGCTCGCCGCCGGTGCGCTGGGCTGCTTCGCCGTGATGTTCGTGGTCGTTCACCTGCTCGGGGCACTGCCATGGCCGCTGTGGGCCACGTCGCTCGCGATCTTCGTCGTGGCATGGATCGGCCAGGGCGTCGGGCACGCGATCGAAGGCCGGCGGCCGTCCTTCTTCAAGGATCTGCAGTTCCTGCTGATCGGGCCGCTGTGGCTGCTCGCCGCGGCATACCGGCATCTGGGGCTCAGGTACTAGGGTTACATCCTCAAGACCGGCTTGATGACTTCGCCTGATTTGCAGGCCTGCCATGCCTGCCCGAAATCCGCAAATTCAAACTCGGTGATCAACCGGTCGAACGGGAACCGTCCCTGACGCCAGTAGTCGATCATCAGGGGAATGAACGACTGCGGATTGGCATTGCCGCCCAGGATGCCCTGCATCTTGCGGCCTCCCGCGAGCAGCTGCGCGACGTTGAGCTGCCACTCGCCCTGCGGGCGTGTCACGAAGCCTGCCGTGCCCTCGTTGGCGAGGCAGGCTGTCGCCAGCGTATACACTGCCGGGGCGTTGGTGGTGTTGAAACTGTAGGAGAATCCATCCGGCTGCATGTCGCGCAGGGCCCCCTGCGCCTCATCCGAGGCGACCGCGTCGGTCGCACCGAGCGAGCGCGCGAGGCGCAGGCGTTGCGGGCTCACGTCAACGGCGACGATGCGGGAGGCACCGGCGATCGCGGCCGCCATCACCGCGGCCAGTCCCACGCTGCCCACGCCGAAGATCACGACGGACTGGCCCGGCGCGATCCTGAAGGCCTCGAGCATTGCGCCGGCACCCGTGATGATGCCGCAGGCGAGGGGCCCGAGCAGGTGCAGGGGCACGGCCGCCGGAACCTTCACCGCCGTCGACTCCGGCACATTCACGTAGGTGGCAAACGAGGACTGCGCGAAAAACGCCCCGGCGATCCGGGCGCCATCCTGGGTGAGCGGCGAGGATCCGTCCGCGCGCGCTCCCCCGAAGGACAGTTTCATGACGTCCCGGCAATAGGTGGGCCGGGCGGCGCGGCAGCTCGGGCAATGACCGCAGGAGGCGCCGCTGAGCACGACGTGGTCACCGGGCTTGAGGCCCCGCACGTCCGAGCCGATGCCGTGCACGATGCCGGCGCCCTCGTGCCCGAGCACGATGGGCCGCGGCACCGGCACTCCCTCACCCTGGTGGCACAGCAGATCGGTATGGCAGATACCGGTGGCGACGATCCGCACGCGGGCCTCGCCGGCGCGAGGCTCATCGAGGTCCAGCTCTTCGATGCGGGGCGGCGCCAGCGTGGTGCGCGAAACGGCGGCCTGGATTCTCACCCCTTGGCGGTCAGCGCGTGGCCGGGTCCCAGTGCTCGTCGGCCTTGCCGTCGACGAACCGCCACATGTCGAACCAGGTGGTCGTGTAGGTCTTCGTCGGATCCTTGGAGTCCTTCATGGTCCGCGGTGTCGTCACGATCACGTAGTCACCCTCGGCGACCACGGAGACGATCTTGGTACCCAGCTTGTCCGGAATGGGCGAGGGCTGGCGCTTCAGGACTTCGGTGAAGAACTTGATGACGGCGGCGCGTCCGTTGTCCGCCTGGGGATTGTGCTGGATGTAGCGCTCCGTCAGCCACTGGTCCGCCATTTCCCAGTGATTGGCCTGCAGCAGCTCCTTCATGATGTGGTAGGCCGCCTGCTTGTTCTTCTCGTACTTCGGGTTCTTGCTGTGGAACAGGGCTTCCGCATCCTTGACTCCGACGACTTCGGTCTGGGCGTGGACGATTCCGCCGGAACACGCCATCAGCGCCGCAATCAGACCGACTCTCAGGCTCGCTCGCATGGATTCCCCCTTTGGACTGGACGGTTGTGTATCGTGGCGGAGTTTGCCGCCCACGCTGCGGATTCGCAATCGGATCGCGTTGCAACATCAAACACGTGCCGGCCCCGGCCAACAGGATGCTCCACCCCATGAATACTCCACCGGATGCCACTGCCGCACAGCGCGCCCGCGCCGAGGCCGCTCGCCGGAACAAGAAGCTCATCGAGGAATACTATGAGCTGGCGCTGAACAGGCTGGACTTCGCCGCGGCACGCGCCTACATCGGCCCCTACTACCGCCAGCACAGCACCTATGGCGCCGACGGTCCGGAGGGCCTGGAGCGATTCATCGAGTGGGCCAGGGCGGAACTGCCCGGCTTTCACGTCGACTTCGTGCGGATGATCGCCGATGGTGACTATGTCCTGATGCACAACCGCGGGCGCAACAGCCCCGGCACGAAGGCCGTTGTCGACATCTTCCGCATCGAGAACGGCAAAGTGGTCGAGCATTGGGATGTCCTGCAGGACGTGCCCGAGACCTCGAAGAACGCCAACACCATGTTCTGAAGCATCACGACGATCCCCGAGGAAGCGCCATGAACACCACACCCTGCGTCAGCCCCGAATCCGCCTACACACCGCAGGAGTTGCGCAATCGCGACGTCGTCCTCGACTTCCACGAAAGCGGCGTCAATCGCCGCGATTGGGCGCGGGCCCTCCGGCACCTCGACGAGCGCTGCATCCAGCACGATCCGAACCTCGCCGATGGGCCCGAGGGCTTTCGCGAATACTTTTCCTACCTCGACAGGGAGCACCCGGATTTCCGGGTCGAGATCAGGCGCATCTTCATCGAAGGCGACATGGTCGCCCTGCACGTGCGGGCGCTGAACGGACCCACCCGCAACGGCGAGGCCGGCGTGAACATCTATCGCCTCGAGAACGGCAAGATCGTCGAGCACTGGGACGTGATCCAGCCGATTCCGGATCGCATTCCGCACGCCAACACGATGTTCTGAAGTTCTTTGCCATAATCGGCGCAACTGTACATGCGAAGATCTGACCCAGGCGCAGAAGAAGGCTCGAGGGGGGGCCGACCATGAATCAACCCAGCATTCAGGACCGCATCGAGATCTATGAACTGTACGCCCGCTACAGCTGGGCACTGGATACGGGCGATACCGACGGCTATGTCGCGCTGTTCACCGAGGACGCCGAGGCCACCGAAGAGACCCGCAGCGGGGAACTCGAGGTCCGCAAGGGCCGCGCCGAAATCCGCAAGCTGGTCCTGAAGTTCCATGAGCGCGCGGATTTTCCCGGCCACCAGCACCAGATGGCCCAGTTCGTCTTCGCGCCCGATCCGGAAGGCCGCACGGATCACTGGGTGGTCCGCTCCTACGGCTGGGCGACGATCAACAAGCCTCCGGCGGCGCCTCACCTGCATTGGTGCGGGCACGTACGCGACGTGGTGGCCAAGGTGGATGGAGTCTGGTTGATCCGCTCGAAGGCCATCATGGGATGGGCCGGGGAGGTCCTGTCGGGATTCCGGCGCCGCGAACCGCGCTGATGTCATCGCAGCGATCCTCGCCGGCGTATCAGGTGACGCTGACGGCGCTCCTGAGCCTGAACTTCGGCTTCGTGCTGTTCGACCGCAACGCGCTGAATTTCCTGATGCCGTTCATCCAGCCCGAACTGCATCTGAACAACACCCAGGTCGGATCGCTCGCCGGAGGCCTCTCCTTCACGTGGGCGCTCGCCGCGCTCGGCATCGGCATGCTTTCGGATCGGTTCGGTTCGCGCAAGGGCCTGCTGATACTGGCAACGGTCGCATTCTCGCTCTGTTCGTTCATGACCGGGCTCGCGGGGTCGTTCCTGGTCCTGATGGGCGCCCGGTTGCTGATGGGGGCGGCGGAGGGCGGCATCATGCCGATCAGCCAGGCGCTGATCGCCATCGACGTGGAGCCACGGCACCGCGGACTCGCCATGGGCGTGGCGCAGGGCCTCGGATCGAGCCTGCTCGGTTCGTTCGTGGCGCCGGTTTCCCTCGTCGCATTCACCGCGGCCTTTGGCTGGCGGCATGCATTCTTCCTGGCCGGAGCTCCGGGGCTGCTCACGGCACTGTCGATGGCGTGGCTCATCCGCTCGCCCGTAGTCGCGACTCCGCATCGTGACGGGCAGGCGAAGCAGACCGGCTCGCTGCGGGAAGTCCTGCGGGAGCGCAACGTCATCCTGTGCGCCCTGCTCGGGGTGCTGCTGGTTTCGTTCCTGGTGGTCTGCTGGGCGTTCATGCCGCTGTATCTCACGAAGATCCGCAAGTTCGACCCCGCGACGGCCGGATGGCTCATGGGATCGCTGGGAATTTCGGCCACCATTGCCTCCTTCGCGATATCGGCGCTGTCGGATCGGGTCGGGCGCAGGCCCGTCATGATCGTGATGCCGCTGCTCGCGACCATCGTGCCGCTGGGTGCCTTGTTCTTCACCGGATCGGCCTGGGGGCTCGCCGCGATCTTCTTCGTCGGGTGGAGCGTGACCGGGGTGTATCCGCTGTTCATGTCCACCATTCCCGCCGAGAGCGTCGCGACCCGGAACCTCGCGACTGCGCTTGGCATCTGCATGGGTGTCGGGGAGATACTCGGCGGCGCCGTGTCGCCGTTCCTCGCCGGATACGCGGCCGACCAGGTGGGCCTGCAGGCGCCCCTGTGGCTCCTGTTCGGGGTCGCCCTGCTCAGCGGACTCATATCGATCGGGTTGCGCGAGACGGCCCCGCGGCTCGCGCGGCAGGCGGTAACGTGAGTGCGGAAACCCGGCCTCTGTCGGATCGACCGGGATCCGGCCCGGCGGGAGCCGGGCCTTCAGCTCGCGAAGGCACTGGCCCTCGAGGGCCTGGGCCCCGGACTCGCGCCCGCCGCAGCGCAGGCCGATCTCGACAGTTAACTTATTGATAATGCAAAATTACTTCCCAGGACCGAATAGGGCGCCAGCGTGGTGAGGCGCGCGCGCGATAATCCGCTGCGCTTCGCAAATGAAACTGGGTAACCTATCGGCCTTCCGCACCGAGCATACGGAAAGCCAAAGAGGGGTATCTTCGTGTCAAAGCCAGTCTCGACCGCCCTGTACATCGGGGGCAAAGAACGCCAGACCGCTGAAACCATGCCGATTGCCGATCCGGGCAAGAAAGGCGTCGTGGTCGGCCATGCCGCTTCTGCCACCGTGAAGGATGTGAGCGATGCCGTCGCCGCAGCGAAGGCGGCCTTTCCGGCCTGGGCGGCTCTGTCGCCCCAGCAGCGCGCCGAGAAGATGCTGGCCGCGCTCAAGGGCATCGCCGAGAACCGCGATGACGATGCGGCGATCCTGTCGCAGGAAAACGGCAAGATCCGCCTCGAGGCCTGGGTTGATTCGCTGGTGCTGGAGTTGCGCTGGAAGCTGGCGCTGGGCCATGCGGACGAAGTCAACGCCACGAAGGTGCTGCCGCCCATCCCGGGGGCGATCCCGGTGGAAACCACGGTCGCCTACCAGCCGCTGGGCGTCGTCACCATCATCGTGCCGTTCAACTGGCCGATCGCCATCCTCGGGGCCGCTCTGCCGCATGCGCTGCTGGCCGGCAATACCGTGATCGTGAAGCCGCCGCTCACGGCACCTCTGGCCACGGCCCGCGTCGTGCAGCGGATCGCCGAGCAGCTGCCGCCGGGCGTCCTGAACGTCGTCACGGGTCCTGATGCCAATATGAGCGCGCTGATCCGTAATCCCGACGTGGCCAAGGTCTGCTTCACCGGTTCGGTCGGGGGCGGCAAACGGATGATGGAAATGGCCTCGCACAGCCTCACCCGCGTCACGCTCGAACTCGGAGGAAACGATGCGGCCATCGTGCTCAAGGATGCGATCCTCGACGATACGCACCTGGATCGCCTGTTCGCGGCCATCTACGACACCACCGGCCAGATCTGCATGAATGCCAAGCGGCTGTTCGTGCACCGCTCGCGCGTCGATGATGTGGTCAAGGGCCTCTCGGCCCGGCTACAGAAGGTCAAGCTCGGCTACGGCCTCGACAAGGACACGACCATGGGTCCGCTGCATTCACCCGCGCAGAAGGTCTTCGTCGATGCGCTGATCAAGGAGGCCAAGGACTCCGGTGCCAAGGTGCTCGAATTCGGCGAGCTGCCGGGCGGGGACCTGAAAGACGGCAACTTCGTGCGTCCGGCCATCGTGGTCAATCCGGACCTCAAGCTGCGGGTGGTGACCGAGGAGCAGTTCGGTCCGGTGATTCCGATCATCCCCTTCGACACCGAAGAGGAAGCCATCCGCATGGCCAACGACAGCTGGGCCGGCCTCGCCGGCTCGGTGTGGACCGCCGATCCGAAGGCGGCCAACCGCGTCGCTGGCCAGCTCGTATGCGGTTACGTCTGGGTCAACGACCACGGCGCCACCCGGCTCGACCTGCGGGCACCGTTCGGCGGCATGAAGGCCTCCGGCATCGGTCGCGAGCAGGGCATCGAAGGCGTCCGCGCGTTCCAGGACACCCGCTCCGTCGCCCATCTGGATGCGGCGGCACTGGCTTCGATGGCGCACTGAGCGAGTTCGCGTCGAGACGGTACCCGGAATCCGCGCCGGGACCTCCTGATGATTGCTGACGCTCAGCAATTCATTCAGGAGGTCCCATGTCAACGAGACTTGGAAACACGCCCGGTCCGTTCCTGTTCGTCGGGGCACTTGCACTGGCAGGATGCACGGGTACGACCGTGAGGCCCAGCATGAATCATCAGGACGTCGTCAAGACGTACAACACGGTGGTAGTAGGCGACATAGCTGCCACTGATGAGCTGTGGCATGGCTATGCAGTCGAGGTGCGCCGTGAACTCGCCAGCCAACTGATTGCCGCCAGAGCCTTTTCGCAGGTACTGGATCAGTCTCCGGCGACCCTTCCTGCCGACGCCGTGCTGATTTCCGGACGCATTACCGAGGTGGACAAAGGAAGCGCCGCCGCCCGCTGGATCGTGGGCTTCGGGGCGGGTCGCGCGCATATTAGCGCGGAGTTCCAGCTGAAGGACACCACGGGCGCGCAGATCGGGACTTACTCCGTACGCAAGACCTACGCAGGTGGCGCGGGAATCGGGGGAGCTGGTCTGCTGGACATGGATGACCTGGCGAAGAAGCTGGGCGACGCATCGGCCGAGTCGCTCAACCAATGGGAGAAGACTGGCAGGTTCGCGGAAAAATGACCTGACTCACGTATCGTCAGGGAATCCGCAGCACGATCTTGCCGCGCGTATGGCCGGAGGCGCTCAGGGACTGGGCGTCGGCGGCTCGGGCGAGGGGGAGGATGACGCTCACGGAGGGCCTCACCTTCCCGGCATCGATGAGGCCGGCAATCTGCCCCAGCTGTGCCCCGTCGGTGTGCACGACGGCATGCAGGCCACGGATGGCGTGGCGGGCCAGCTCCGCCGCTTCCGGATCCTCTACGATACTGACGATGACGCCGCCGCGCTTCACGAGGGAATAGGACGCGCGCAAGGTTTCCCCGCCGACGGTATCGAGCACGACATCGGCATCGTGAATGCGCTCCGTGAGGCGCACGGCGTGGTAATCGACGGCTTCGTCCGCGCCGATCTGCCGCAGGAAGTCCTGATTGTCGGCGGACGCCGTGGCGATGACCCGCGCGCCGCGAATCTTCCCGAACTGCACCGCGAAGTGACCGACGCCACCGGCGCCGCCTGCCACGACCAGTGTCTGCCCGGGCTGCAGCTGCGCGGCCTCCAGCGCCTGCCAGGCGGTCAGCGCGGCCAGGGGCACGGCGGCCGCGTGGACGTCGTCCACGCGGCGTGGCTTCAACGCCGCGTTGGCGGCCGGAACGGCCGCGAATTGCGCATAGCCACCGGAGCGGTTCAGGGGCAGCATGGCGTACACGGCCTGACCCGCCCTGAAGGTGGTGACTTGCGCACCAACCGCCACGACCTCCCCGGCAATGTCGAATCCGGGAATGATCGGGGACGTGAGCGCCCCCCTGGCGTAATGACCTTCGCGACTCTTCCAGTCGGCGGGATTGACGGCCGCCGCACGAACCCGGACCAGGATGTCGCCCGCTGCAATCCCGGGAACGGGCCGATCCCCGTATTGCAGGACCGCGGCATCGCCGAAATGATCGAAGGAGACGGCCTGCATCGTCGCCGGCAATTCGGCTGCGGCGACGACGCCTGCGCAACAGCACAGGAGCCAGCTGGCCAGATACGCGAGGCTTCGCGGCATGATTCCACCTGTTGGCTGATCGGCCATAAGTTACCATGGCGGATCGACGCACGGGATTGCGATGCCAGCCAAACCGATTCCGCCGCAGGAGCTGAACGAGGTCGTCACGGGGACGCTCGCTCACTACGAGCAGCGAGCCGAAGCCTTTCGCGCCGGCACCCGCGACCACGATGTCAGTCAGAACATCGATGCGTTGTTGCGGTGGATCAGGGGCAGGCCGCCCTACAGGATATTGGACTTCGGTTGCGGCCCGGGGCGCGACCTGAAGGCCTTTGCGCGTCTGGGCCACGAGGCCGTCGGTCTCGAGGGCACCCCGAGCTTCGTGGCCATGGCCCGCACCGAGTCCGCCTGCGAGGTATGGCAGCAGGATTTCCTGAAGCTCGATCTGCCTGCCGCGCACTTCGACGGGATCTTCGCCAACGCCTCGCTGTTTCACGTACCGACGCAGGAGCTGCCGCGCGTGCTGCGGCAGTTGCACGCCGCCCTCAAGCCCGCCGGTGTGCTCTTCAGTTCCAATCCGCGTGGCGGCAACGAGGAGGGTTGGAATGCCGGACGCTATGGCGCCTACCATGATCTTGAAGCGTGGCGTCGCTACCTGACCGCGGCGCAGTTCGTGGAACTGGAGCACTACTACCGGCCCACCGGGCTGCCGCGCGAGCAGCAGCCGTGGCTGGCCAGCGTGTGGCGCAAACCGGCAGGATGAGGGCGCCTGCGGGTGATCAGTCCCGGCAGCTGAAATTCGCGGCCGCCTGCGTATCCCCGCTGCCGTTGTACTGGGCGTGCAGCGGATAGGGGCATAGCGGGCGACTGCGTCCGGGGAACGCGCTGCCCGTGGCGATCACCTGCTCCGGGGGGCGGCCCTGTTCGACCCAGTCGACAATGGCCGACACCATGTCGAAGTGATCGAGGGCCGCTTCGCCGCCGCCGCAATGGCCCATGCCAGGGACCAGGAACAACCGGCTCCAGGCCGCCACCGGGCCCGGGCCGTTGTCGGCGCCGAGGCTCTCGTAATAGCGCACCGTCTCGAGCGCCGAGAACCAGGGGTCGCTCATGCCGTGGTAGAAGATCAGCTTGCCGCCGTGGGCGGTGAAGGACGACAGATTGGTCCACGCGTCGGTGTCGCCGGCCATCTCCCGCGCGTCGTGGGCGCGGGCCGCGGCGGCGTCCACATCCATGGTCGTCGCGGTCGGGGAGGGGCCTTCAGGGTTCAGGCCGCCGCTCAGCAACCCGGGTATGCCGGGACCCTTGAAGCCGATGCCCGTGTCATAGGGAAAGCCCGGGTAGACCTGGCGACCCGATGCGCTCTTCGGGCCCGCGAATGCCCTCTTGATGGCCGTCACCTGGACCGCCGTCAGGCAGCCGTCGTTCTTGGGTCCCTTGCACTGAAGCGTGCGCGGGTCAAAGCCGCAGTGGCGGGTATCGAAGATCATTCCGTCGCGCACCCCGTCGAGGGCATCGCAGGCCTGCAGCAGGCCATCGATCACGAGCTTGCGGTCCGTAGCCGACAGCGCCTGCGCGGTGATCGGCCGGCCCTGGGCATCCCTCGGCGCCGCGGCATTCAATTGCGTCGTGATCCAGCTCGTGGCCAGATTCGAATAGTTGGTTCGCATGGCGGGTGAACCCGCGACGATGCCGTCGAAGACATCCGGGTAGCGTTGCGCCGCGATCATGGCTTCGCGACCGCCCGTGGAGCATCCCACGAAGTAGCTGCGCGACACGGCATTGCCGTAATTCGCGGCCACCAGCGGACGGGCCACCGCCATGACCTTGCCGATCGACTGGTAAAGGAAATCGAGCGCGGCCTGCTGATCGGCGAGGAAACTGGCGTCGAACACGGCTCCTTCGTGGCCCGAGTCGCTGGTGACGACGGCAAAGCCGCGCGCCAGCGCCGGAGCATCGCCTGCAGCGGTCGCGCCGGCCGGGGTCTGGACGGAGCCGTTCAGGCCACCGCCACCCTGGTAGAGAAGTCGCCCGTTCCACGTCGTGGGCATGGCCACGGCGAAGCGGATGCCATAGGCCTTGCCTCCGGCTCCGGTGCGGGCGCCGATCACGCCATCGACGCGGCAGTAGGGCGGCAGCATCAGGGGCGCCGCGGGAGGTTGTCCCGGGGGACCCCGCAGCGCTCCGGCGGCCACCTCCTCGGCCTTTTGGATCACGGCACCGGTACCCGGCGCCGAAAACTTCAGCAGGTCCGCGCAGCTGCCTGCCGCAGATCCGGCCGCTGCATGCATCAGCAACAGTGAGGCGGCGATGAACTGTGCGGTTCTCATGGTGATTGCCTTCATGGTCGGGTGGTGGTGGGCGCGGCAAACTGCAGGTAGCCGATGTGGTTCGCGCCGCCGTCGGCAAACCACAGGCGGTTGATGAGACGCGTCGGGGGTTCCCGGTCGCTGCCGGCGGACAGTCCCGCCCCGCGCGAGTCCGCTCCGGCCGGAAATTCGGTCACGACGCCGTCCGCGGTCACGCGGCCGAGGCCTGCGCCGCGGGTGTACCAGATATTGCGGTCCGGGCCGACCGCGATATTGATGGGTGATGCGCCGCCCGCGGGCAGGGGATACTCGGTGACCCGGCCGTCATAGGTGATGCGGCCGACCCGGTTGCCGTCGGTGTGCACTCCATCGATACCGCCGGAGAGCTCCACGAACCACAGTGCGCCGTCCGCACCCACGGTGATGTCGCCCGGCCCGCTGTTCGGACGGGGCAGGGGGAACTCCGTGATCACCCCCCTCGGGGTGATGCGTCCGATCCGGTCCGCCTTGAATTCCGAAAACCAGATGTTGCCGTCGGCGCCCGCGGCGAGCGCCCGCGGACCGCTGTCGGGCGTGGGGAGGGTGAACTGCGTGATCACCCCCCTGGGGGTGATGCGTCCGATCTTGCCGGCGGCGAACATTCCAAACCAGATGTTGCGGTCGGCCCCCAGGGCGATGGCGCGCGGCTGGCTGTTCGCCGTGGGGATGTCCCATTCGGTGATGACGCCGTTCTGCGTGATTCGGGCCATCCGGTTGCCGGTGTGCTCGGAGAACCACAGATCCCCCTGGGCACCCCGCGCAAGGATGCGCGGCGCGCTGTCGGGGTGCGGCAGCGGATATTCGACCAGGTCGCTGCCGTCCGGATTCATGCTGCCGATGCGATTGCCGCCGCCCTCGGTGAACCAGACCCGGCCGTCGACGGCAATGACGACCGTCGTCGGACCGCTGCGCTCATGGGGCAAGGGGAAGAAATGCACCTGACCATCGGTCACGAGCCCGGTTTCATGAGGCGCGAGCCAGCGCTGCTCATCCGGATCGGGGGTCGCGGCACGGTCCTGGTGGCCGGCCAGTGCGCCGAGCAGTGCCACGGCCAGCGCCGGGAACCGATGGCCGGCGCGGCATCGAAACCTCATCCCTGCACCTGGCATGACGGCTGCTCGCGACAGATCTGAAGCTCCCGGCCCACCCGCGCAGAGTATCATTTCGCACTTTGACGGGCATCGGGTGCAGCGCAGTGAGTCAGCCGCAGGACAGCTCGAGTATCGCAGCAACGGCCTCACCGGTTCCGCCGCCGCTGGCCGTGCGCTTCGCGGGCCGTGGCCTGCTGGTCCTGACGCTCATCAATCTGCTCAACTACCTGGATCGATACGTGCCCTCGGCCGTACTGCCGCAGATGAAGGCATCGGGCATCGTCACCACCGATTTCGAACTCGGCATCCTGGCGCCCGGATTCCTCGTGGTCTACATGCTCGCCTCCCCGGCGTTCGGCTACCTCGGGGACCGGCGCTCGCGCACGCGGCCGATCGCGATCGGCGTCGCGCTGTGGAGCTGCGCAACGATGTTTTCGGGACTGGCACGCACCTACTGGCAGCTGTTCGCCTCGCGCGCGGCCGTTGGCATCGGCGAGGCGGCCTATGCCACGATTTCCCCCGCGCTGCTGGCCGACTACTACCCGGCGGACCGGCGCGGCCGGGTTTTCGCCACGTTCTACATGGCGATCCCGGTCGGCGCC
Source organism: Steroidobacteraceae bacterium (assembly GCA_035506335.1). Lineage (GTDB taxonomy): Bacteria > Pseudomonadota > Gammaproteobacteria > Steroidobacterales > Steroidobacteraceae > DAIDKA01. The sequence continues at coordinate 20,465 of DATJPN010000086.1, forward strand.
GCGCTCGGGTATGTCGTCGGCGGCGAGGTCTCGCAGGCCTGGGGCTGGCGCGCCGCTTTCCTGGTCGCAGGGGTCCCCGGAGTGCTGCTGGCGCTCGCGGTGCTGCGGGTCCCAGATCCGCCACGCGGCGCCAGTGACTGCGCGGCGCCCGGGCCGGCTGCGCTCGCGCCGGGCGCGGCACCCCGAGCGGGAGCGCTCGCGGCGCTGCGCCAGACCATCATTCTGTATCTGCAGCTCGCGCGACAGCGTTCCTACGCGCTGACGGTGCTGGGATATGCCGCCTACACTTTCGCCGTCGGCGGCCTTGCCTTCTGGATGCCGACCTTCCTGGAGCGCGTGCGTGCCGTGCCGGCCCGGCAGGCCACCACCGGATTCGGGGCCATCGTGGTGATCACGGGTTTCCTGGGCACGTTTCTCGGCGGCTGGCTGGGGGACTACTGCCTGCGCTACACGAGGCAGGCCTACCTGTGGGTTTCCGCAGTCGCGACGCTGCTGGCCCTGCCGCTGGCCGCAGCCAGTCTCGCCTGTGCTTCGCCCCAGGTCTTCTATCCCTCGCTGGTCGGCGCGGAGCTGCTGCTGTTCGCCTCCACGGGGCCCGTCAACTCGGTGATCGTGGCCCTCGTCGCGCCGGCGCATCGCGCCTCGGCCGTTGCCCTGAGCGTCCTCGCCATTCACGCGCTGGGGGACGTGATCTCACCGCCGCTCATCGGCAGCCTCTCGGATCGGACCTCGCTGGGCGAGGCCGTGCTGCTGGTGCCGGCCGCCGTGGGGGTGAGCGGGTTGTTCTGGGTCGCGGCGGCGCTGCGCTGCCGGCGTGATGGAGTCCAGGCCTGATGGCAGAGCGTCCGGCCGAGACCCTCAACACGCGGGCGGCCGGCATCGTGGGCCTTGCGGTGATGTGCAGCCGTGTCCTCGGACTCGCGCGTGAACAGATCTTCGCGGCGCTGTTCGGTGGCGGCATGCTCATGGATGCCTTCACCATCGCCTTTCGCATCCCGAACCTGCTGCGGGACCTGTTTGCCGAAGGGGCGCTGTCCACGGCGTTCGTCACGGTCTTCAGCCGCACGACGAGCCGCGAGGGCGATGCCGCCGCTTTCCGCCTCGGCAACAAGATCACGACCCTGACGGTGGTCGCGCTCAGTGCCGTGACCATCGTCGGGATCGTATTCGCTCCCTGGGTGATCTCACAGCTGGCGCCGGGTTTTGATCCGGCGAAGCAGGCGCTGACCGTCACGCTCGCCCGCATCATGTATCCGTTCATCCTCATGGTGTCGCTGGCGGCGCTGGTCATGGGGATGCTGAACGCGCGCAACGTGTTCGGCATTCCGGCCATGGCGTCGAGCTTCTTCAATCTCGGTTCGATCATCGCCGGCGTCGCGCTCGGCTGGATGTTCGATCCGCATTTCGGCAGGCGCGCGCTTCTGGGACTGGCCTTCGGCACCCTCGTGGGCGGGCTGCTGCAGCTGGGCGTGCAGCTGCCGGCGCTGCGCCGCGAGGGTTTCGTGTTCCGTCCCGATCTGGCGTGGCGCGACCCGGGCGTCACGGAGGTGCTGCGGCTCATGGGACCGTCGGTGATCGCCGCGAGTTCCACGCAGATCAATGTCATGGTCAATTCGGTGTTCGCCTCGCACCTGGGTGACGGGCCGACCAGCTGGCTGTCCATCGCCTTTCGCCTGATGCAGCTGCCACTGGGAATCTTCGGTGTGGCGCTCGGAACCGTGTCATTGCCGCTGCTCGCACGCCTCGCGGTGGCGGGCAATCGCGAGGGTTTTGGCACCGAACTGGCGCGCGGCATCCGGCTGGCCTTCCTGTTGACCATACCGGCCACGGTGGGCCTGATCGTGCTGGCGGACCCCATCATCTCGGTGCTCTACCGCCATGGCCGGTTCACGGCCTTCCAGAGCCACGAAGCGGCCGGTGCCCTGCGGTACTACGCGCTGGGCCTCGTGGGCTACGCATCGCTGAAGGTGCTCGTGAACGCGTTCTACGCCATCGACCGGCGCAAGACGCCGATGTTCGTGAGCTTTGCCGCGGTGGGTCTGAACCTGCTGTTCAACTGGCTCTTCACCTGGCATCTGGGCTGGGGCCATCGCGGCCTGGCCTTCTCCACCGCGTGCATCGCCTCGACGAACTTCATCGTGCTCTATGTGCTGATGCGCCGGGAACTGGGACGGTTTCACTCCGGGGCGCTGCTGTCCCTGACGCTGCGGGTCGCCGTCGCGGCCGCAGTCATGGCGGCGGTATGCTTCGCGAGCACCCGGTGGCTGTTGCCCGGCTGGGAGACACGCGGATTCTGGTTGCGGCTGTCCTGGCTGCTGGCGACCATCGCGGCCGCGGGCGCTGCGTTCGCGACCTGCGCTACCGTGCTCAGGGTTGCGGAATTGACGGCGATCACCGCCGCATTCAGGCGCCGCCTGATTCGTGCCGCCGCCCGCCCGGGGTGACTACTCGTAGTGCGAGAAGTCCGGCGCCTGCCAGCCGCCGCCCAGATCCGCGATCAGCGTGACGGCGGTGGTCTGCTGGGAGACCTTCAGCTGTGCCAGCTGCAGGCGCGCACTCAGGGCCGCCGTCTGCTGTACGACAACGGTGGTGAAGTCGACGGTGCCGGCCTTGTACTGATTGATCGTCAGCTTCTCGGTCAGGTCCGCGGCCTCCGAAGTCTTGCGCCGCAGTTCGAACTCCTTGCGATAGATGTCGGAGGCCACCAGGTCGTTTTCGACATCCTGGAAGGCGGTCAGCACGCTCTGGCGGTAGGAGGCGACCATCTGCGCATACTGATCGCGGGCCTGCTCCACCTGGGCGCGACGCGCGCCGAAGTCGAGCAGTGTCTGCGAGAGCGAACCGGCCACCGAGTGCGACATGCTGGCCTTGTCGAACAGGGCACTGGCGGCGGTGGAGAGGAAGCTGTAGGAGCCGGTGAGCGTGACGGCCGGAAAGTAGCTGGCTTCCTGCACACCGATGATGGCGTTGGCCGCCGCCATCTGGCGCTCGGCGATGACGATATCCGGACGGCGCTGCAGCAGTTCGGAGGGGATCCCGGCCGGAATCTCGGGAACCGGAATGTCCCAGGCGTCCAGCGGCGCGATCGTGAATCCGGAAGCGGGCTTGCCCACCAGGGCGGCGATGGAGTTCTCCAGCTGCGCACGCTGCAGGATTTCGGACTGTTCCTGATCCTGCGCCGAGTACAGCTGGGTCTGTGCCTGAAGCACGTCGGTGCGGGCCGCGGTGCCTGCCTTGTAGCGGTTCTCCGTAATGGTCAGGGTGCGCGCATAGGCCGCCTCGGTATCGGAGAGAAGCTTGCGCTGCGCGTCCGCGCCCCGCAGCTGCAGATACGCAGTCGCGAGCTGGCTCTGGGCGGACAGCTTGGCGTTGACCAGGTCTACGGAGCTGGCCTGGGCGCTGGCATGGGCGTTTTCGAGGGTCCGGCGCAGCCGGCCCCAGACGTCCAGCTCCCAGTTGGCGTTCGCACCGAGCTGGTAGCTGGTGCGGGTGTTCGAACCTGCCCCGGGAAGCGCGGGCGCACCGCTGCCCGAACGGGTGACACCGCCCGACAGGCCGATCGAGGGCCACAGGTTTGAGCGGTCCTGGCGCACGACCGCCCGGGCCTGCATGTAGGCCGCGTAGGCCTGGGCGATGTTCTGGTTGGATACTTCGACCTGCTGTTCGAGGTCATTGAGCACCGGATCGCCGAACAGCGTCCACCATTTCGCGGGCGGGGCCTGGGTCGTCGTGCTGACCGGATTCTTGTAGTGATCGGTGACCGCCGCATCCGGCCGCCGGTAGTCCGGTCCCAGTGCGCAACCGGCGAGCAGCATGGCCACGGTCACGGGCACCAGGCCGCGGGCAGCACAGCGAATTGGCAACATCCGAGGGATCCTCGTCAGATTTCGGCCCGCAGCATAGCGCAAGGATAGGGGCGGGTGCGGGGGTGGTCGAGCGT
>DATJPN010000087.1:0-56287 GCA_035506335.1 Steroidobacteraceae bacterium
CGCGCATCGGCAGGTACATGGTGTCGCTTTGCTGCTCCGTGAACTCCCGGGGCGGGTGATACTCGCCGAAGGAACCGGCGGCCGCGGCGGCCGCAGCGTATAACGGGCAGCACATGAAGGCCGCGAGCAGCAGCATTGCGCGCATTGTCCCCTCCGCCTCTGCGTCTGGCGGGACGCCAGCTCCGACAATCGATAATAGTTGATCTAATAACCTATTGGAACCCGTGGTCGGGTTGGGCGCAGGAGGCCCTCCCGTCCCTACCTTATGCCCGACGCCGTGACGCAGCGGCCTTGACGCTGCTATATTCCTCAGTGCGCATCACGACCGGACCACCCGCACCCCAGCCAGGCCGCGCCGGGCGTCACGGGACAGGAGAAATCGGCATAATGGTTTATGACTTCAACGAAATGGGGTTCCGCGCGGGGCTCCTCACGGCGCACCGGCGCCACCCCGGTCAGCCCCCCCGTTCCTGAGGTCGACCGCGATGCCCCAGCCCCTGGCCGGTTACCGGATCGCCGACTTCAGTCATGTGATGGCCGGTCCGTTCTGTTCGCATTTCCTGCGCCTGCTCGGGGCGGAGGTCGTCAAGATCGAGGCCCTGCAGGGTGACCCGATGCGCACCTACGGTCCGTTCCGTGAATGGGATGGCATGGCGCCGGCGTTCGTGGCGGCGAATGTCGGCAAACGATCCGTGGCCGTCAATCTGAAGGCGGCCCGCGGCGCCGAGATCGCGCGGCGCATCGTGGCCACCTGCGACGTGGTGCTCGAGAATTTCCGTCCGGGGGTCATGCACCGTCTCGGGCTGGGCTATGAAGCCTGCCGCCAGCTGCGTCCCGCGCTGGTCTACTGCTCCATTTCCGGCTACGGCCAGTCCGGACCGCAGCGCGACTATCCCGCGATCGACAACATCGTGCAGGCCGCCAGCGGCATGATGGCCGCCAACGGCGAGGAGGGCGATCCTCCCTCGCGGGTGGGATGGCCGGTGGTGGACACCTACACCGGAACACTGGCGGCGCTGGCGGTGCTGGCGGCCCTGCTGCAGAAGGAGCGTTTCCACGAGGGCCAGTACATCGATGTGGGCATGCTCGATGCGTCGCTCGTCATGCTCACCTCGCTCGCGACTGCGTACCTGGTGACGGGCCAGATGCTGCCCCGTACCGGTAATATCGGCTACAGCGGATCGCCCACCGCGGCGGTCTTTCCCACGCTCGACGGGACCGCGATCTCCCTCGGAGTCGTGCAGGACAAGCAGTTCGCGGGGCTGTGCCGCGCGATCGGCAGGCCCGACCTGCTGCAGGATGCGCGGTTCGCCACGCTGCTGGAACGCGCCAGACCCGAGCACGCACGGCGCCTGCGGGAGCAATTGATCGCGGTCTTTGCGACAAGACCGGGCCTGGAGTGGGAGCGGATACTCAACGCGGCCGGCGCACCCTGCGCCCTGATACGCGACATCGCCGCGGCCTGCGATGCCGCCCGCCACACCGAGCGGCACCTGATCGAGGAAGTGGCCGTGAAACTGCCGACCGGCGAGACCCGCACCGCCGGATATCTGAATGCCGGATTCGTCTTCGCGCAGGACGGTCCCGGCGGCCCGCAGGACGTGCCGGAACTGGGGCGGGATACGCGCGAGGTGCTGCGGTCGCTCGACTATGCGGAGTCCGACATCGATGCCCTGATCGCACAGGGCGTGGTCGGCGTCCCGACATAAGGGGGGCTCATGCATGATCTGAGCGGTGAGGCGCACGGCGCGGCCCGGCCCGGCTGGATCCGTTCCTACCTGGCCACCGTGATTGCGATGATGGCGATCCAGGCCTCGAGCCTGGGGTTTTCGCCCCTGATCCCGTTCATGAAGCAGGCGTGGGGCATGAGCTACACGCAGATGGGCACCTTCACGGGGCTCTACGGTCTGGTCGCGCTGCTGATGAGCCTGCCGGCGGGACTGCTCGCGAAGCGCTGGGGTGAAAAGTCCGTGCTGACGGCCGGGCTGCTGCTCGCGAGCGTGGGACTGGTGATGGTGGGCCTCGCCGGCAATTTCCCGCAAGGCGTCGCGTCGCGCGCGGTCTGGCTGGTCGGATACCGGTTGGCCTTCATCTGTGTCGTCACCGCGGTCGCGGTCACCGTGCCGGCGCGCTGGCGCGGCAATGCCATGGGTCTGCTCGGGGCGCTGACCGCCCTGGCCACTGTCCTGGGCTCCGGGTTCTCGAACCAGATGCAGTCGTGGGTGGGGTGGCGGCTGAGCATGGCCGGGTTCGGGCTCGTCACGCTGCTGGGCTGCGGGGTGTTCGCGCTGGCCTATCGCGGCGAGCGCGAAGCGCAGGCGAGCCCTGCCGCCGGCTCTGCGCCGCGTAGCCTCTGGTCCACCTTCCGCATCCCGATCGTATGGGTGATTCCGCTGCTGGGCCTCGCCAACGCGCCGGGCTTCGCCGCGACGTTCTTCGTGCCCGCCGTGGTGCGCAGTGAATTTCACGGCAGCGCCGCGCAGGCTGCCGGCATCATCGCCGCCTCCTACGCCCTGGCCATCATCGTCAATCCGGTGTGCGGCTGGCTCGCCGACCGGTTCGATCGCTGGCTGGTCATGGCCGGGATGAGCGCGCTGATGGTCCCCGCCTGTGTGCTCATGGGATCACACGATCTGTCCACGTTCGGGATCGCCACCGCCCTTCTGGTGTCCCTGGGTCACGCCGCAGCGAACCAGGTCTATCCGACGGCGGCCGGACTGCTGCGCGGCCGCGACACCGGCCCGATCATGGGGATCGTCGGTCTGGGCAGCGGACTGTTCGGCTATCTGGGCCCGCAGGCCCTGGGCTGGCTGCGCGACTACTCGGGTGGGTTCGCGCTCGGTTGGCGCGTGATCATCGCGACGACCGTCGGCATGGTCCTGCTGATGCTGTGGCTGCGCCACTACGCCGCGCTGCGCGTCCGCAGCGCTGCGGAAAAAATAGGTGAACTTGTCAACTAAATACCGATGGCCGATAATTCCGGCCCCGCCACCGGCTCTGCCGCAGGTTCCGCCAGCATGCCCACTGCCGAGCAGGTCATCGACGAGATTCTGGCGGATCCCCTGCGGCACGTCGCGGGCGCGGGGGGCGCATTGGGGTATGTCGGGCTCGATGTTCCGCCGGACATCCTGTTGACCCCGGGGCGTGTGGGCTGTCACCTGCCGTGGCAGCTGCGCACGCCCACACCGCTGGCCGACGCGTGGCTCGAGAACAGCTTCCCGGCGTGGGCCCGCTCGATCCTGCAGCGCTGGGCCGAGGGCCGCTACGCCGTCTTCGGGCAGGTGATATTCACCCGCGGTGAGGACGTGTCGCAGCGGCTCTACTACTACGTCTGCGAGCTGCAGCGTCAGGGCAAGATCGCCGGGCCGGAGCCTTTGATATTCGACATCGCGCGCATTCCCCGCGAGGCCAGTCGCCGCTACAGCGTCGCCGCCCTGCGGCAGCTGACCGATGCGCTCGGCCTGGATGCCGCCGCGCTTCGGCAGGGCATTCGAAGAGCGAACGGGCTGCGCCGGATTTTCGGCGGGCTGCAGGCGACGCGTGCGGCCGCGGGCAGCCTGTACGAGCGGGTGGTGCGGGCGAGTCTGTTCGCGGACCTGACCGATGTGCTGCCGGACTGGACGCCGCAGTCGGGCGGCAACGTTTCGGGTCGGGTGCTGCTGCTGGGCAGCGTGCCGCCGGATGATGGGCTCCACCGCGCGGTCGAAGCCGAAGGCTGGTCCGTGGTGCGGGAGATTTCCGATCGGACCCTGGATCGCTTCGGTGAACCGGTCCGCGCCGACACGGAGGACCCGGCGGGCGCCATCGCGCAAGGTTGGCTGCGACAGCGGTTCCTCGGGCGGGATTTCAGCGATCCCGCCGAGCGGGTCGAGGCGGTACTGGCGAGTGCCCGCCCCGATGTGGCCATCGGCTGGTTCGGCCGCGAGGATGAAGCACTCGCCTGGCAGGTACCGGCTCTGGCCGACGCGTTGCGGGCGCACGCCGTGCCGACCCTGATGCTGACCGCCCGGGCGGGGGACGGGAGCGACGGAGCCGGTGACGAAATCCGCGCCTTCATCCGCGGGCGCCGCTCGTGAAGCCGCTCGCGGGTCTGCGGGTCCTGGCACTGGGCGGCATGCGCGAGCGCCCCCTGGCGCGGTTGCTTGCCTCCTTCGGCGCCCTCATCGAGCAGGGCGCGACGCGCGAGGCGATCGAAGGGGCGTCGTTCCTGATCGAGGATGTGGGTCTGCGCAGGTTGCCGGAACTGGGATTCACTCGCGAGCAGCTGTGCGCCTGGAACCCGCAACTGGTGCACGTATCGGTGACCCCCTTCGGCAGTGAGGGCCCGCGTGCCGACTGGAAGGGCGGGGAACTCGTCATCTCCGCGATGGGCGGGGTGCTGCGCCTGACGGGTGATCCGGATCGGCCGCCCGTGAAGGAGGCTCTGGATGCATGCCTCTTTCATGCCGACATGGCGGCGGCGGCCGGAGCGATGGCCGCGCACTACGCGCGCGGCGGGGGCCGACCCGGGCAGCACGTGGACGTGTCCGCCCAGGAGGTCGCCTTCAGCCGCAACGTCAGCGGAATACTGGTGTGGCAGTTCGATCAGCGCATGCCGGAGCGTGTCGGGGGTTCGATCAACTATGGCAAGGCCACGGTGCGCTGCATCTGGACACTCGCCGATGGCTGGTGCTTTCATTCCCTGATGACCGGGCGCTTTGGTGCGCCAGCCAATGCGGCCCTTTCCGCCTGGATGGACGAGCTCGGCGCCCGCAATCCGCTGCGCGGGGTGGATTGGCTGCGCTACAACCGCTCCACCCTGGAGAGCGCGGTACGTGCGGACTGGGAGGCCGCCATGGCGGCCTTCTTCGCGGGGCGCACACGCGCGGAGGTGGCCCGGGAGAGCCGGCGTCGCGGGATCAATGCCTGCGTGCTGGCGACACCACGGGACGTCATCGAGGATCCGCACCTGGCGAGCCGGGGATTCTGGACGGTCGACGGCAATCGGGTCCGTGCGGACCGGTTCTTCTCCGCGCGCGTGGCCTCCGAACCGGTCGCGCCGGTGCCGGCCGGCGCGCCAGCCCGGCCCCGCGGCGGACCCCTGGAGGGCATCCGCGTGCTCGATTTTTCCTGGGCCCTGGTCGGTTCGATCACCACCAAGGTGCTCGGTGATCTCGGGGCGGATGTCATCAAGGTCGAGAGTCGCGAGCGGCCCTGCCTGTCGCGAGTGGATGTGCAGGTGTCCGCCTCGAGGGCGGGCCAGCTGGATGACAAGCCCTGGTTCGCGCATCTGAACACCTCCAAGCGCAGCCTTGCCCTGGATCTGAAGAAGCCTGAGGCGAAGGAGGTACTCGAGCCGCTGATTGCCTGGGCCGACGTCGTGGTCGAGAATTTCTCACCGGGCACCATGACCAAACTTGGTCTCGATTATGAAAGTCTGGTGCGGCGCAACCCCAACCTCGTCATGGTCTCCGGCAGCGTCTTCGGCCAGACCGGTCCCCTGGCGCAGGAGTGGGGCGTCGACGGCACGGGCGCGGCGCTGTCCAGCCGTACCTATCTGACCGGGTGGCCCGACCGCGATCCGGTGATCCCGGGCGCGGTTCCGTACGGGGACGTCATCGTCCCGTACGTGATGGCCGCGGCGGCGACGGCGGTGCTGCAGCGACGGCGTGAGGGCGCGGGGGGTGCACACCTGGACGTGTCCATGTACGAGGTGTGTGTCCAGCAGATGTGGCCCGCGATCGAGAAGGCCCTGCAGGGCTTGACGCCGATGCGCCAGGGGAACGACGACCCCGGCTGCTTCTGGCAAGGCGTTCTGCCCGCCGCCGGCGTCGATCGCTGGATCGCGCTGAGCGTCGCCAGCGCGGCTGAATTCGAGCGCCTGCGGGCCCTGACCGCGCCGGCTTCCCTGGAGGAGTGGAGCCAGGCCCGCCCCGCGCTCGCTGCGGTCGAGGCCCTGCAGGCGGCGGGCATTGCCGCGGGGGTGGTGCAGGATATGGAGGATCTCGTCGACCGGGATGCCGGGCTCCGGGCGCGCGGCGCGCTGATTCGCCTGCCGCATCCCGTGCTGGGTGAGTTCGAGCACGTGCGCACCCCATTGAGTTTTTCGCGGGATGCGAATGCCCCATACCGGGCTCCGCGGATCGGCGAGCATGGTGCGCAGATCGCGCGGGAGATCGCCGGCCTGAGCGAGGCGCGCGTCGCGCAACTGGGCGAGCTGGGGGTTCTGCAATGACCGAGAGCGCCGCACGCGCCCGCAAGCTGCTCGCCTGCACCGGCGAGGCATCGCGCTATCAGAAGGAGTTCGCCGCGAGCCTGCGCCGGCAGGTCGTCGAGCAGGGCGAGCCCTTCGTGCTCGCCCAGGCCGACACGCCCCATGAGATCTTCCACGCCATGGACATCCCGCTGATCAGCAACCAGTGGTGGTCGGCGTACATCTCGGCCAAGCGCCTCTCCGGCAGGTACTTCAGCACCCTCGACGAGCGGGGCTATCCGCCGAATCGCTGCCGGTACTGCTCCCTCGGCCTGGGGTGCACGCTCACCGGGGACCGCACCACGGCGCCCTGGGGCGGCCTGCCGCGGCCCACGGCGCTGGTGGCGCGGCTCACCTGCGACTGCGTGCAGCAGGTCTTCAGCCAGTGGGCAAAGATCCTGCAGGTGGAGTTCTTTGCGCTGGAGGCGCCGGCCTGGCTGCACAAGGAGCCGGACTGGTTCAGGCATTCGCAGCGTCACTGGGAGCGGGTTTTCGAACCGCGGCGCATCGGTCTGCTGGTCGAGGAGATGCAGGAGCTCATCGGCTTCCTCGAGCACAAGACCACGCGCCGCTTCAGCGTGGCGCGGCTGAACGAGATGATGATGAAGATCAACGAGCAGGAAGGCTATATCGCCGAAGCCGCCGAGATGATCGCGAACGCGCGGCCGTGCCCGGTCTCCATCGTCGATCAGATGCCCAATACGATGATTCCGCAATGGCACCGCGGCTCCGAATGGGCCGTGGCCCACGCGCGGCGATTTCGCGATGAGGTCGCACAGAGGGTCCGCGCCGGAGTCGGGGTGGCGCCCGAGGAGCGGTTGCGGCTGATGTGGATCGGCGCGGGCCTGTGGCATGACACGAGCTTCTACCAGGCCCTCGAGGAGCGCCTCGGGGCGGTGTTCGTGTGGTCCATGTACATGCCCTTTGCCGGACCGCAGTACATCCGCGAGCTGCAGGGACGGCCGCTGGAGGCGCTCGCGAGCCGCATCTGTTCGATGAACGAGGTCCTGCACCTGCCGCCGTGGATGAACAGCTGGATGGTGAGCGAGGCGCGGCGCTTCGGAATCGATGCGGCGGTGATGCTGACGCCCCCCGACAACCGCCTGTCGCAGTCCGGAACCCTGATCACCGGCCTGTCCTTGCGCGAGGCGGGGATTCCGGTGCTGCGGGTCGAGGCGGATATGGTCGACGCCACTCACTGGAGCCATGACCAGATGACCCGGCTGGTCGAGAATTTCCTGCGGGACGAGGGACTGGTGGAGACCCGTGCATGAACACGAGCGGTTCGCCGCCCGCCGTGCCGGCGCCGGGCCCGCTCGATCGGCAGGTACGCTGGCGGCTGGTCGCCCCGATCACCCTGCTCCTGCTGCTGAGCTCCCTGGACCGGGTGAACATCAGTTTCGCGGCTCTGGGCATGAACCAGGCGCTCGGCCTCTCGGCGGCGCAGTATGGGTTCGGATCCGGGGTGCTGTTCGTCGGGTTTCTGGCTGGCCAGTATCCGAGCGTGCTGCTGCTGCAGCGGCTCGGCATGCGCCGCTGGCTCAGTGGCTGTGCGGTGGTCTGGGCACTGGCTGCCGGCGGGCTCGCCTGGGTGCACAGCGCCCCCCAGTTCTATCTGCTGCGCGTACTCGTGGGGCTTGCCGAAGCCGGCCTCGCCCCCGGGGTGGTGCTGTACCTGAGCCAGTTCACCACCGAGCGGCAGCGAGCCGCGACCTTCGGCATCCCCATGATCGCGATTCCACTGTCGGTGGCGCTGGGCAGTCCGCTTTCCGGGTGGCTGATGAGCGCGGCGACACCCGCGGGGCTGGCGCCCTGGCGGTGGATGCTGATCGCCGAGGCGGCACCGACCCTGCTGCTCGGCATCGTGGCGCGCTTCTATTTTCCCGACGCGCCCCGCACCGCGCCGTGGCTGAGCGCGGATCAGGCCCGGCAACTGGATCTCGCGGCGGCTGCGGATCTGCACGCTCCCGCCGCCAATGACTGGCGGGTGCTCGCCGCGCCGAAGGTGTGGATCGCCGCGGCGTTATGGTTCTGTCTGCTGAGTGGCTCCTACGGCATCATATTCTGGCTGCCGCAGGTCATCCGGGCGCTGCACCGGCTGGACACACTGCAGATCGGCTGGATCAATGCGCTGCCCTGGCTGGGTGCGGCTCTCGGAATGTATTTCAATTCGCTGCACTCGGATCGCAGCGGCGAGCGTCACGGTCATGTAGCCATTCCGGCACTGATCGGCGCGTGCGCCACATTGCTGGCCTGGCAAGGCGGGGGCGCGGCGGCTCTGGGCGCGCTGGTCCTGTTGGGCCTCGGCCTGGGCGCGGCGCAAGGCGCCTTCTGGGCACTGCCGACCGCCATCCTGAACCGGCGCACGCTCGCGGTGGCGGCGGTCGCCATCAATATCTGCGGCAGTGCCGGGGGACTGGTGATGCCGCATCTCATCGGCATCGTGATGCAGCGGCATCCGGGTCCGCAGGGGCCATCGCTGCTCATCGCCGGGGTACTGGCGATGGCCGCCGTGCTGGTCATGGTGATGCGCCGGCAGGCGCGGACCTAGGCGCTGGATCGGGCCAGGATCTCGAAGCCCACATCGATGCGGCGCTGCGGCGGCTCCCTGCCCTGCGAGCGCATCAGCAGCACCTGCGCGGCACGGCGGCCGATTTCCGCGCCGTCGATGCGTACGGTGGTCAGCGGCAGGGCGGTGGCCAGCACCGGCTCGTTGGCACCGAAGCCGATGACGCCCAGGTCCCCGGGCACCGACAGGCCGCGCGCCAGCGCTTCCATCATCACCTCCTGCGCCAGCGAATCGGAACTGCACACGACCACATCGGCGCGCCGCCCGGCATCCAGAAACATTCCCAGTCTGGCGCGCCCGTCGATGGCGAAGGGCAAGGCCTCGCACAGGTCGCAGAACGGGGCGCGCAGGCCCCGCTCCCTGAATCGCGCCATGAAGCCCTGCATGCGGGTGCGACCGCGCGCCAGCCCGTGCGTGATCAGCAACGGCCGCCGGTAGCCGCGCTCGAGCACGAAGTCGGCCAGCGCCCGCCCGGCCCGTTCGTGGGAGAACCCGATCGCCACATCCAGCGGGCGCGGCGGCAGGTCCCAGGTCTCGATGATGGTCACCCCCGAGGCGCGCAGGCGGCGGCGAATCTGCGGCTCGGTCGGCGAGCGGGTCAGGATCAGGGCATCGGGACGGCGCGCCAGCAACGCATCGACGGTTCCGGCAGCGCCGTGCTCTTCATAGCCGGTCAGACCCAGCACCACCAGGTAGCCGGCGGAGGCGAGTGCGAGTGCCATCGACTCGATGGTCTGGTTGAACATCGAGGTCGCGATGGCCGGCACCAGCGCTGCGACCAGGCGGCTGCGACTGGAGGCCAGGCCGCCGGCGAGCAGGTTGGGCACGTAGCCGCTCGCATCGATCGCCTGCTGCACGCGCAGCCGGGTGGCCACCGACACCGCCTGGGGCTTGTTCAAGGCGCGCGAGATGGTCGCCGTGGACACCCGGGCAATGCGGGCCACGTCCGCCAGTGTCGGAACCGGGGGGGTGGTGCGGGTCGGTCGGGTCCTGCGGTCGCGGGGCATCGATCGGGCGCTACGGCGCCGGCACGAAGCGCATGTTGACCGACAGTGCGCCCAGCTCCGGCATGCGGGTGGGGGTGACCGGTCCGACCACTTCGAACGATCGGGTCTGCCGCAGCAGCTGCTCCAGCGCAATGCGCAGCTCCAGGCGCGCCAGCGCCGCCCCCGGACAGCGGTGCGGACCGCGCCCGAAGGCCAGGCTCCGGGAGATGTTCGGCCGGTTCATGACGAACCGATCGGCGTGCTCGAACACCTCTTCGTCGCGATTCGCCGAGGCGTAGTTCAGGGCGATCGGCTCACCGGCCCTGATCGGGCAGCCGCGGATCTGGAGGTCCCGGTTGGCGGTACGCGCAAAGCCGCGGTACGGCGTGTACAGGCGCAGGAACTCCTCCAGCGCGGCGGGAATCAGCGCCGGGTCGGCCCGCAGGGTCTGCTGCAGGGCAGGATCCGCGCTCAGGTGCACGCCGATCGAACCGATCAGCACCGTCGGGGCGATGATGCCGACCACCAGCACCTGGCGCACACAGCCGACGATCAGTTCCTCCGGCAGCGGCTCGCCCTGGTGGCGCGCCATGAGCAGCGCCGTCGTCGGATCCTCGGCCGGGTCGGCCGGCTCGCGCTTGCGCAGTGCGATGAGCTCGCGCGCCATGGCGTAGAGCGCCAGGCTGGTCTCCTTCACGACGGCGTCGAGATTGGACTGCACCGCGACATTGAAGGCCCGGCCGGTCTGGCGCAGGGGTTCGGCCATGCCCTCGGGAATGCGCATCCACTCCGCAAAGACATGCACCGGCAGGCGGCTGGAGAAGTCCTCGCAGAGATTCCCCTGACCGGCGCGGATCAGCGGGCCCAGCAGTTCGCTGCTGAGCCGGCGGATGACCGGCTCGAGCCTGGCGATGCGCCGCCCCGCGAGCAGGGGATTCAACACCGCCCGGAAGGGCGTGTGATCCGGCGGATCCAGGTGCAGCGGCGGGCGCCGGCCGGTGAAGGCGACCTTCGGCACGACGTTCTGCACGGAGTTGATGAAGGTCCTGTAGTCGCTGGCCGCCCAGGCCACATCCTCGTACTTCAGCAGGCTCCAGAAACCGTTCCAGGCATTGCTCCAGGCAACCGGATGACTGCGCCGCAGGGCACGGTAGGTCTCGTAGGGGCTGTGAATCGTCTCCGCCGCCAGGGCGTCGAAATCATCGGGACGGGCGGCGGCGGGAGGCATGGCAAGCAACTATGGCAAGAAATGTAAGCGCTTGCAACGCGGGCCAGGGCGGGCCGCCGGGATGGGGTCGGGCGTTACGGCATCATCTCGGGAACCTCATCGGGTGCGATCAGCCGGCCGTCGAACTCACGGGGCTCCTTGCCCTCGCCGACCGGTGGTACCGCGGCGCCGGATCTCGGCGATGAGATTCTCCGGAATGCCGCACAGGCCGAAGCCGCCGGCGGCGACGGTCATGCCGTCGACCAGCCCCTCGCGTCGGTGTAGGTCGCTACGCGCTTGTCCAAGCCTGCCGGTCCTCCCCCGGAGCGGGCCGAAGCCCGGTTCCTTGTAAATCCTACTTCAAGGAAATAATATTCCCAACGACAAGAATTGTGGTATACCGCGTGCGAGAACAACGCGGTGGGCGGACCTGGCTGCGCCGGCGCCACCAATCAATAAGCAAATCTCGGGAGGGGCCGTGAATCCGATCTGCCGCAGAGTTTCGATCCTCATTGGCGCAGGCGCGCTCGCCATCAGCCACGCGCCGGGGGTGCTGGCGCAAACCGATGAAGTGCTCGAGGAGGTCACGGTTACCGCAACGCGTCATACCGACTCGGTCAATCGCGTACCGCTGTCGATCACCGCCGAGACGCAGCAGGCGCTGGATCAGCAGGGCATCCAGACGATCACGGACCTTCAGGCGACCGTGCCGGGACTGCGCATTTCCGGCCAGGAGTCCTCGGGCAATGCGACCGTGGCCATCCGTGGCATCAGTCAGCAAAGCGGCACCTCGGCCACGACCGGGTTCTATCTGGACGAGACGCCGCTGCAGAAGCGCGCCGCCGGCGGATTCGGTTCGCAGAACGGCACGCCGGTGCCGCCGCTGTTTGATCTGGAGCGCGTCGAGGTGCTGCGCGGGCCGCAGGGCACTCTGTTCGGCGGCGGCTCGGAGGGCGGCACCATCCGCTACATCCAGCCCGCGCCGGGGCTGACCGATTATTCCGGATATGGCCTGGCACAGTGGCTCACCACTGAGTACGGTGCGCCGTCGTACGAGGCGGGGGTGGCCTTCGGCGGCCCCATCATCGACAACGTGCTCGGTTTCCGCGCCAGCGTCTTCGGTCGCAAAACCGGTGGTTGGGAGGACCTCACGGACTATCGCACCGGACAGGTATATGACGCGAATTCGAATTCCGGACAGGTCCGCATGGGCCGTGTCGCGCTGGCCTGGGCGCCCACCAGCTCCACCAAACTGACGCTGTCCTATTTTTCGTCCGAGAACAACACGGACAACCTGAATACCACCTCGAATCTGTCCGAAGCCGGGCAGCTGCAGGTGGCCCCGCTGTGTTTCAATATCCCGTACATTCTTTCGCTGCCGGTTGCGGCGCGCGCGTTTCTGGTTCCGCCGGCGACCCTGCCGGTCAATCCGGGCTGCAACGCCAGTACCGGCGCATACGTCGCCCCGGGGTATACCGTCGGACCCTTCAACCTGAAGCATTACCAGTCCCTCGCGCTGGGGCCGACGCCCACCCGGACGGGCCTCGATGTCGGCACCTTCACCTTCCAATGGGACATCGCCAACGATCTGCAGCTGAAATCGATCACCTCCTTTGTCCAGGATCTCAATCGCGGACAGTCGCCGCAGAATTTCCCCATCACCCTGTTCGTCTACCCCGGCACGGCTCAGGTCGTCACGCCCGGGCAGCCACCCATACCCATTCCAACCGGCTCCGGCTTCAATCCGAACGTCACGTCGGTTCCCAACGGACTGGGTCTTGGCGCATTGCTCGAAACCAACACGCACAATCGGCGCCAGCAGCTCTCGCAGGAGATACGGTTGGCCTCCTCCTCGGACCAGCGTGTGAGCTACGTCGTCGGCGCGTATTTCGCCAATACCCAGGCGACCGTCAAGCAGATTGCGACGAGCTCCGACCTGGGCTTCGAACAGCTGGATGGCCTGAGCATCGCACAGGCCTACGGAGTGCCCTACAACGGGTTCTTCTCCAACATCTACGAATACGACAAGGATCTGGAGATAGCCGGTTTTGGCGACGTGACCGTGCACCTGACCGATCACTGGAGCGCGGACCTGGGATTACGGGTCACGAACATCAAGTCCTCGTTCGTGCAGTCCAATTATGGTCCGAATGGCGGCACGACCTCGGCCGCCCAGTCGCAGGTCAGCGGTGACATATCCTCGACACCGGTGACGCCCAAGCTGTCCGTACAGTATTTCTTCACCCCCGATGACCTCGTCTATGCCACGGCCTCGGAAGGATTTCGCGCCGGTGGGGTGAACCAGGTGCTCACTTCCGCGACCACCGGAATACTTGCCCAATACGGCCTCGCGGATTCGGCACTGCCGCGAACCTACGGGTCCGACAGCGTCTGGAATTATGAACTGGGCAGCAAGTTGCGCTTCTGGGACGGACGCGCCCAGGTCAATGCGGATGTGTACGACCTGCAATGGAAGAACGTACAGACATTTCTCTTCACCGGTGACGGCGCGGTGTTCAACGTGCCCACCGCACGCAGTCGCGGCGCGGAGTTCGAGGCTCAGGTGCGCCCGGTCCAGCCGCTGACCCTGAATGCCGCGGTGGCCTACATCAAGGCGCAGTACACATCCACGCTGCAGATCGCGGCCGGCCCGGGCTCGCGCGCCGGCAACCTGGTCATCGCCCAGGATGGCCAGGCCTTCGCGCAGCCGAACTGGACCGCCGACGTCGGCGCCCGCTATGACATTCCCTTCGGAGGCTTCGGGAATGGCTATGCCCGCATCGACTATCGCTGGTTCAACGGATTCCTGACCGCCGTGCCGGGAACCGGCGCGTACTCGCCGGACTCGAGCTATATTCCGCCGCAGACCAACGTCAACCTGCGTATCGGCTTCGAGCGCGCCGGTTTCGACGTGAATCTGTTCGTCCTGAACCTGACGGGTGAATACGCCGGGCCCGAAACCGGAGGTCGATCCCAGTGTACCGACGCGAGCTGCAGTACATTCAACAGCTATACGTTCGGTCAAACGGTCCAGGCACCCACCCCGAGGCAGATAGGACTGCAGGTTTCCTACCGCCATTGAGAGCATGAAATGAAGATGCGGACCCGGGTCTCACTGCTGATCTGCGCCGTGGCGATGACGCCACTGGCGCTGCAGGCTCAAACTGCCGGCGGCGGCGCCGTGGACAATCACGCCGCGCCGCTGATGCGCTTCGAGGCGCACGAGTTCGTGAAGCTCAAGCCGGGGGAGAACCTCGGTGAGGTGCTTGGCGTGGCGGTGAATTCCAGGGGAGAGGTCGCGGTACTGAATCATCCCGGCACCTCGACCACCGGACCGTTGTTCGGCAATGCGACGACGGAGGTCCTGCTGTTCGACCGCGACGGACACTTCATCCGCGAAATCGGTCACAAGGTGTATGGGTTCGGCTATGGCCACTCCATCCGCTACGACCGGTACGACAATCTGTGGCTGGTGGACAAGGGGACTGATTCCGTCATCAAGTTCGATCCCAGTGGCAAGGTGGTGATGAATCTGGGTCGCCGGCCCGAGGGCTTCGATTCCGGACACATCGAGCACGCCAGGCAGGCGGATGCGGTGGCGGTGGACGGCTGGTTCGGATCACCCACGGATGTGACCTGGGACCAGGATGACAACATCTACGTCAGCGACGGCTATGTGAATTCGCGCATTGCGAAGTTCAACAAGGATGGGGACTGGATCAAGGCCTGGGGCAAGTACGGCAGGGGCGGCAAGAATGCCGATGAGAACCCCTACAGCATCGACAATCCCCACAACCTGCAGGCGGACCGGCAGGGCAATATCTACGTCGCCGACCGCGGCAACCGCCGCATCCAGGTGTTCGATCGTGATGGCAATTTCGAGCGCTTCCTGTTCCTGAACGCACCCTACGACAAGACCCATCATCCGGCGCTCGGCAATCTGCCCAAGGACCCCTCGACGCGGCCGGACCAGACCGAGCCCTGGGCCATGTGCATCTCCCCGACCACGCCGCAATACCTGTGGCTGATGGATGCGGAGCCGGGGCGGCTGTACAAGATGACGCTGGATGGGAAGATCGTCGGCATGCTCGGCTCCTCCGGCCGCAGGATGGGACAGTTCAATTGGGCGCACGCCATTGCCTGTCCGTCCGAGGAGACGATCTTCATCGCCGACATGAACAACTGGCGGCTGATCAAACTGAAGCTATTCCCGCAGGATCAGCCGAAGCAGTGACATCGGCCGCAGCAGTGGCGGCGCCGGGTCGCAGCAGCGCACTCGTCGTCGTCGCATCCTCGGTAGGCACGGCCTTCGAGTGGTATGACTTCTTCCTGTTCGGGACGCTGACCTCGATCATTGCGAAGGTATTCACCGGCGGCAGTGCCACGGCCGGCTTTCTGTTCACCCTGGGCGCATTCGCGGCCGGATTCTTCGTGCGCCCCTTCGGGGCCCTGTTCTTCGGGCACCTGGGGGATCGCTATGGCCGCAAGCGCGCCTTCCTGCAGACCATCCTGCTGATGGGCCTGTCCACAACCGCCTTGGGTCTGCTGCCCGGCATTGCCGCCATCGGCGTTGCCGCCCCGGTACTGCTGGTGTTCACCCGCATGGTGCAGGGGTTTGCGATGGGCGGGGAGTACGGCGGCGCCGCGGTCTATGTCGCCGAGCACGCGCACCCGCAGCGTCGCGGGTTCCTCACCGGCTGGATCCAGTCGACGGCGGCGGTGGGCCTGTTGCTGGCCGTGGCGGCCGTACTGCTCGTGCGGCTGGGTGTGGGGGAGCGCGCCTTCCAGGACTGGGGCTGGCGGATTCCCTTCCTGTTCTCCGCGGTGCTGCTGGGGTTCTCGCTGTGGATACGCCTGAAGCTGGGGGAGAGCCCGGAATACCAGCGCCTGCGCGCGCACGTGGCGGCGGCCCGCGCCCCGTTGCTGACGGCGCTGAAGGGCGAGAACCTGCGGCGGATCCTGCTGGCGCTGGTATGCATTCTGCTGGCGCAGGGCGCCGTGTGGTACGCGGGCCATTTCTACGCCCAGTTCTTCATCGAGCGGGTGCTGAAGGTGGATGCGCGGCTGGTGAACGAGCTGGTCATCCTGGCGGTGGTGCTGTCCGCACCGGGGTATGTGTTCTTTGGCTGGCTGTCCGACCGTGTCGGGCGCAAGCCCGTGATGCTGTCCGGCATGGGTCTGACCCTGCTGCTGTACTTTCCGGGTTTCCACGCGCTGACGGCCGCGGCGAACCCGGCCCTGGTGCGCGCGGCGCTGGCCGCACCGGTGCGGGTGGAGGCGGATCCGCACAGCTGCCGGCTGCAGTTTGATCTGCTGGGCCGCAATCCGCCGAATTCGGCGTGCGATGTGCTGCGCACGGCGCTGGCCGACAGCGGCGTGCCGTATCAGCTGGCGTACACGAGGGCAGACGGTTCTGCGGGGGCTTCAATCGCCGGCCGGCAGGTGGTCACCGGCACGCTCGCTGGCCTTGATGCGCCGCAGCGGCAAGGGGAGACCCAGCGCATCGCGAAGTCCCTGGCGAGTGCGCTGCGGGCGGCGGGGTATCCGCCGCTTGCGGACCGCCAGGCCATGAATCTGCCCGCGCTGCTTGGCCTGCTGGTGCTGTTCATGCTGGCATCGACCGCACTGTATGGTCCCCAGGCGGCAGCGCTGGTGGAACTGTTTCCGACCTCGATCCGCTACACGGCACTCTCGGTGCCCTACAACATCGGCACCGGGTGGATCGGCGGATTACTCCCGGTGTCGGCGTTCGCACTGGTGGCGGCGACCGGTGACATCTACTCCGGGCTGCTGTATCCCCTGTTCTTCACCGCCATCAGCTTTCTGTGCTGCTGGCTGTGGTATCCGGAGACCTCGGGTCGGGCACTGCAATTGACGGGAGAAGGCGATGCCGAATAGAAATGCATGGACGCGTCGCGAGGCGCTCGGAGCACTGGGTGCGGCGCTCGCGGTAGCAGGGCCGGGCAGAAGCGGGGCGGCGGATGCTGCCAGCGTCCGCAACATCATCGACGTGCACGCCCACTACCAGCCCCCTGCGATCCGCGCCTTGAATCTTCCCGGGCCCATGAATGCCTGGGACCTGCAGAAACAGATCGACGATATGGATGCGGCCGGGGTGACGCGGGCGCTGCTGTCCATCACCACCCCGGGGGTTCCGGCCACCGGTGAGGCGAGCCGCCGGATCGCCCGTGAGTCGAACGAGTACGCCGCGAAACTGGCGGCCGACCACGGCAGGCGGTTCGGGTTCTTCAGCTGCGTGCCGATGGATGATCCGGATGCAGCGCTGCAGGAGCTCGCCTACGGGTTCGATGTGCTGAAGGCGCAGGGCGTTGGGTTGTTCACCAGCTATGCCGGCAGCTGGCTGGGCGATGCCCGGTTCGATCCCCTGTTCGCGGAGCTCGATCGGCGCGGGGCGGTGGTCTTCGTGCACCCGACCAGCGCCGCCTGCTGCACGCGGCTGATGCCCGAGGTGGCCGACACCCTCATCGAATACGGCACCGACACGACCCGTGCCATCGCCAGCTACGTGTATCGTGGCGCGGCCCATCGCTTCCAGAAGGTGCGGATGATCTGGAGCCACTCGGGCGGCACCATGCCCTATCTCATCGAGCGCTTCGACGGGGCGGATCGCAGCCCGGCGGCGAAGGCGCAGGCGCCGGAAGGCTTCCGGGCCAGCATTGCGCGCTTCTGGTACGACATCGCCCAGTCTTCCAATCCCGTGGCCACCCGGGCGCTGCGCTCGGTGGTGCCGATGGAGCGCATCGTGTTCGGCACCGACTATCCCTTCCGCAGCTCGCTCGATCACGTGCAGGGGCTGGAGAGGGGCGGGGTGTTCGACCGCCGCGAGCTCGCCGGGATCTACCGCGGCAACCTCGCCGCGAGCCTGCCGCAGCTGACCTGAATGCGGTCGTTGCCGTGGTCGCAGGGAAGGGTTAAAATTCCTGCTCCAGGGAATAATAGCGGGGGACCGATGTTCAAGCGATTCATCCGAGTATCGGTGGCCCTGTTGCTGTGCTGCGGCGCCGCGGCAGTTTCCGCGCGCGAAGTCATGCTGATGAACCGCATCGGCCCATCCAGGATGACGTTGTTCATCGCCAATGCGGACGGGAGCGGGGAGCAGCGGCTGCTGCCGGACTCCACCGGGCTGGATTACGATGCCAGCTTCTCCGCCGATGGTGCGTGGATCATCTTCACCTCCGAGCGCGATGCCGACGGCAGCGGCCAGGCGGACCTGTGGCGCGTGCACCCGGATGGCACCGGGCTGGAACGCCTGACGAGTCAACCCTCCATGGAGGACGCCGGCGCGCTGTCGCCGGATGGCCGCACGTTGGCCTATGTCTCCACCCAGGGCGGGGCCCGCACGGCCAACATCTGGGTGATGGACCTCGCGACCCGGCACTCACGCAATCTCACCGGCGATGGCCGCAAGGACATCCCCCTGACCATGAACGGGAATTTCCGCCCGGCCTGGTCCCCGGATGGAAAGTGGATTGCCTTTACCTCCGATCGCGGCGAGGCCTGGATCGGTGCGGAGCAGGGGGCCGGAGCCGGCCACTCGCATCCCACCAGCCTGTATGTCATGCGCGCCGACGGCAGCGGCGTGCGGCGCCTGACGACCACGGCGCCGGCCATGGCGACCGGATCCCCGCAGTGGTCCGCCGACGGCCGCACCCTGCTGGTGTATGAGGTGCCCACCCGGGAGACCTTCGGCGCCCGCATGGGCGGCTTCAACATCGCGCAGTTGAGCGGCACCTCCCAGATCGTGGAAATCGATGTCGCGAGCGGAACGCGCCGGGTCCTCACCGAGGGCCCGGGCCTGAAGACCAACCCGCACTATCTGCCGGGCGGCGCGCTGGCCTACCTGCTGAAGTCATCGCCGAAGGATGGTCCGCCTGCCGGAGTCGTCTATGCGAACGGCGGCCATGGCCCCCTGGGGGAGGTGCGCAATCCCTCCTGGTCCCCGGATGGCAAGCGCGTGGTGTACTACCGCTTCGATGCCACCAATCGCGCCCAGTACACGCGCCTGCACAGCTGGGATGCGAGCCGCGAATACCGCTATACGGACGTATTCCCCACGCTGTGCCGCAAGTCGGGCCGGTTGGCGCTCACGGATCTGAACTTTCCGATCGGCAATCCGACCGCCTCGCTCAGTGTCATGAACGTCGACGGGTCGGGCCGCCAGAAGATCTTCCAGCGCCAGGACGGCGCATCGCTCATGCCCACCTGGTCGCCGGACTGCCAGTGGCTCGCGTTCGGTTTCGGGACGTTCTTCGGTGGCCGCGGTTTCGCGCCGGCGAATGTGTTCATGGTCAAGGTCGACGGTTCCGAGAGCAAACAGGTCACCCACAGCAAGGTCAATGCCGGCTTCCCCGCCTGGCATCCGGATGGCCGGACCCTCATCTATAGGGTCTGGGGCACGGCCGACTCGCCGGAGACCCGCGGCCTGCGCTCCCTCGACCTCAAGACCGGCGAGATCAAGGTGCTGACCCGGGAATGGGACAATTTTCCCTTCATCTCCCCGTCCGGGGATCGGGTG
The DNA here is from genome assembly GCA_035506335.1 of Steroidobacteraceae bacterium. Taxonomy (GTDB): domain Bacteria; phylum Pseudomonadota; class Gammaproteobacteria; order Steroidobacterales; family Steroidobacteraceae; genus DAIDKA01. The sequence continues at coordinate 19,531 of DATJPN010000087.1, forward strand.
GTATTCACGCGCCGCATGCCGGATTTCGACTTCGAGGTCTTCACCATGAAGCCCGATGGCAGTGACGTCAAGCGCCTGACCACCAGCCGTGGCGCGGATGCGCATGCCACCTGGTCCGCGGATGGCAAGGAAATCTGGTTCGAGAGCGCACGCACCGGCTTCAAGGACGAGGGCGCCCTGTACGACACCTCGCCGCAGCCTTATGCCCAGATCTTTCTCATGAACCGCGACGGCAGCAATGTTCGCCAGTTGACCGACAGCAAGTGGGAAGACTCGATGGGCATGTACGTGAGCGTCCCATGATGGACAGGAGCCGCTGCAGCCGTCGTGCCGTGCTGGAGGGCATCGGCGCCCTGACCCTCGCGGGCAGCGCGGGATCGTCCTGGGCTGCGGGGCCGCCCGCCGCGGCCGCCATGCCCGGTGGGGCCGCGCCCGCCACGGACATCCGCAGCGAGTTCAGGATGCTCGCGCCGAACGTCTATGCCTTCCTGCAGCGGGAGGCCCCGGGGCAGAGCAATTTCTCGGTCTCGAATTTCGGCATCGTGGCGGGTCCGCAGAGCCTGCTGGCCATCGATGCGGGCGGGGGCCCCCAGCATGCGCGCAATTTCATCGCGGCCGCGAAAGTCCTCGGCAAGCCCTTCGATCGCATCATCATCACCCACGAGCACCCCGATCACATCGTCGGTCTGACGCAGTTTCCGGCCGGCATCGAAATCGTCTCGCAGGAGGCGACGCGCGAGCAGATGGTGAAGATGGGACAGCCCGCGACCCCGGCCTACTGGGCGACGAATCCGGCCTGGGGAAACGCCCGTGACGTGAACCGGGTCATCCTGCCGACCGTCACCTTCACCGATCGGATGTCGGTGTTCTACGGCGACACGCGGGTCGACTTCGTCTGGCCGGGTCGCGCCCACACCTCCGGGGACGTGCTGATCCGGGTACCGCAGGCGCGGGTGGTGTTCCTGGGGGATATCGGGTTCTTCGGGGTGACGCCCCTGAACGGGTCCGGCTTCGTCGCGGACTGGATCAAGGTCTGCGACCGGCTTCTGGCGGACCCGGATGCGCAGACGCTGGTGCCGGGCCACGGCCCGGTGGGGGGCAAGGCGGAACTGAAGGATATGCGGGATTACCTGGCGCTGCTGCTGCGGGAGGGACGGCGCAGCTTCGATGCGGGTGTCAGTGCCGGCCGTGCCGCAGCGCAGCTGGATCTCGGTCACTACGCGACCTGGACCGATGCGGATCGCGTGGCCACCAACATGGCCCGGCTCTATTCCGAGTTCAGAGGCACGATCGGCCCGGACATGGACCGGAATCTCGCGCGCGAGGCCGTCGAGGAGTACAACCGCCTCAAGCGTCGGTCTTGAGCTTTCCGGGGGGCTCTATACGGGCGCGCAGGCCATCCAGCACGAGCTTGCAGATGAAGGTCTTGTACCGCTGCGCAAGCTGGGTCGCATCCAGGTGCTTGGGCGCCACCAGCAGGATCATGGGCTGTGCGGCGGCGAAGAACTCGCACAGTCCGATGACCGATATGAACAGGAAGAGCGGGTCGGGGGAGGTTTCAGCCGCATCGCCCTGCAGGTGCAGGAATTCGGCGTACAGCCGCACGGCCTGAGCATTCAGTTGGCGCACGCGCTCACGGACGGCGGACGATCGGGCCTCGGCGCAGCCGTCGATCATCAGGCGCTGCATGGAGCGCACACGGCAGGAGAAATCCAGCATGCCCGCGATGTGCGCCGACAGGCGCTGTGCCGGAGGCGCATCCGGGAGCTGATGACTGGATATCCAGGTGCCAATGATATGTTCGACCACCGCGATCAGCAGCTCTTCGCGGCTGTGGAAATAGTACCGGACCAGGGCCGGATCCACCCCCGCCTTGCGTGCGATCAGGACGGTGGGCACCTTGTGTGGGGGCAGATTCTCGAGCAGCTGGCGGGCGGCATCGATGATGGCGTCGCGTCCGACCGCCTCGCGGCGGCTGCGCGGGCGCCCGCGGCTGCGCTTCTTGCGGGCGGCGGGGGCGGGGGTTTTGCGTTTCATGATGGGTTGCGATGCACGACAGGGGCCGATTCTAACCCGCCTCGGGATGCGTCACGCACGAGTTGATCTGGGCAAGCGCACCGGATTGCGCTAAATTCCCATCATCAAGAATTAACGGAAGTGCGAATGAATATCAAACCCCTGATCTGCGGCTGCGGCGCCGTGATGCTCGCGCTGGCGGCGCTGGCCCAGGCCGCCGCGCCGACCCGGGTGAAGGATCCGCTGTATGGGGATCCGGCGCATCCGAACATCTCCGGCATGTGGAATCCGGAGTTCGTCTATCTGGGACCGCCGCTCGGGAACGCAGGACGGCCTGCGGGCCCGCCGCCTGGCGGACCGAGGCCCGGCGCCTTTCCCCCGGGACTTCCGCCGATGCCGCAGCTGACCCCACCGTACGCCAAGCGCTATGCGGAGTGGAAGCACAAGTTCGACACCGACGGCTCGCAGGATCCGGACTCCGTGACCCGCTGTCTGGCCTTCGGCATGGCGCGATTCGGGACCATGCCGGTGGAGATCATTCAAACCCCCGGACAGATCACGATGAACCTCGGCGTGCTGCACGACATCCGCCGCATCTATCTGGATGGCATCGGCCATACCGTGGGCGCGGATCCGAGCTTCAACGGGGATTCGGTGGGCCATTGGGAGGGGGACACCCTCGTGGTCGAGACCAACAACATTCGTGCCGGAACGATGGATCGTAACGGTGTCCCGTATTCGGACAAGCTCACGGCAGTGGAGCGGATCCGTCGCGTCAGCCCGACGCGCCTCGAGATCGAGACGACCCTGACGGACCCGGAGGCCTTTGTCACACCCTTTACGATGAAGCGCGCCTACGTTCCCATGCCCCCGGGCAGCCGTTTCGAGGAGTACATCTGTGAAAACAACAAGGATCTTTGAGATGTGGCGCCGGTTTGAATGGATGGCGATTGCGCTCATCGGGTGCGGGTCTGTCAGCGCCTTCGCGCACCACTCCTTTGCGATGTTCGATACGAGCAAAATGCAGTCGACGAAGGGCGTGGTCAGGGAAGTGCAATGGACCAATCCGCACGTCTGGGTGCGCCTGGCGGTCCAGGAGGACGGCAAGGAAGTGGTCTACAGCTATGAGGGCGCCGCGATCGCCGTGCTCAAGCGCGTGGGCTGGCAGCGGGATTCCGTGAAGGTCGGCGACAAGGTGACGGTGGTGGGTCATCCGTACAAGGATGGCCGGCCGGGGGGCAGCATCGAACACCTGGTGTTGCCGGATGGACAGAACCTGGGGACCGGGGATGCCATCCCCGGGGCGCTCACGGTCCCTGGGGTCCAATGATCGGGAATGGCCGGATAATGGGGGTGCACAATGCGCGTTAAACCGACAGTCTGGGTCGCGGCAATCGGCTTGGTTCTGGTCTCGGGCCTGTTCACATGCGCGGCGGTCGCGGCCGATCAGAATGCCACGCCCTTCAAGCTCGGAACTTTCCGGGACCATGGCCGGGAGTTCCTCGGTCTGGTGCTGGAGGACACCCGGGTCATCGACATCGCTGCGGCCAACAAGGCTTTCGAGCGTGCGCATCCGCAGGCCCCCAGGGTACGGCCGCCGGCGCAGATGACCGAGCTGATCGCCCGCTACGAGGAGGACATCGGTCCGCGGCTGCGGCAGCTGGCGGCGGCCAATGCCGGAGCGGGCTCAGCCGGCTATGTCCACGCCATCGCCTCCCTGGATGTACTGCCCCCGGTGCGGCCGGCGGTGATCCTGAATGCCGGCGCCAACTATCCCGAGCATGCCCAGGGAATTGTCGAGCAGGCGGCCCGGGCGGCGGCCGCTTCCGGGGGCGCAGGCGGTGGGCCGCCGGGTGGACCCGGTGGCGCGGCGCGCCAGGCCGCCGTGTCCAAGCCCGGCCTGTGGGAAAGAAGCGCGGATGACCCGCGACCGGACAATCCCTACCTGTTCCTCAAATCCCCCAGCGTCATGGTCGGCGCCAATGACGATGTCATCGTGCCGCGGGGGCGCGAGGAAATAGACTGGGAGTGCGAATTTGCGGTGGTCGTTGGCCGCACGGCCAAGGACGTGACGGTGGCCGATGCGCCCAATCACGTGTTCGGCTATTCGATCGAATTCGACGTGTCGGACCGGGAGAACCGGGGTGATCGCAAGATGGGCGGCGGACCGGACTGGTTCGTGCAGAAGAACCACGACACCTTCGCACCGGTCGGCCCCTTCATCGTGCCGAAGGAGTTCGTGCCGGCGCCCATGAATACGCGTCACTACTTCACGCTCAACGGCGAGGTGAAACAGGACTCCAACACGAACCACATGGAGTACAACATCTGGGAGATGCTGGCCTACGCCTCCAACGTGATGACGCTGCGGCCCGGTGACCTCATCTCCATGGGCACGCCGCCCGGCACCAACATCGAGAAGCAGAATCCGCGCTGGATGAAGCCGGGGGATCTGGGCGTGTGTGTGGTCGAAGGGGTGGGCGAACAGCGGCACCACATCGTCGCGCAGCCGTAACCTGCCGGATCGATCCTGCTAGACGAAAGCGCCCTCGGGGGAATCACCCAGCATCATGCCACCAAGACGTTCGATGACGCCGTCGTTGAGGCCCAGATGCTGGTTGATCACGATGGCATCACGCAGCAGCGATCCGAGGGGCAGGCTCTCATAGACGGCGGGCGCACCCACCGTGTCGAACAGGAGTTGGGCGACCTCGCGCGCCGTCCGGTGCGCATGGATGCGGGCCAGTCCCATGTCACGCCGTGCTTGCAGCGAGCCGTGGCCGTCCGACAGCACTTGCGCCCAATATCGGTCGACGCTTTCGTACACTGCCGCGCGCGCGGCCGCGTAGAGCATCTGCGCGCGGGCGAGGGCGAACTTCACCCGCGGAAGGTGGCGCATCAGGGTGGGAGGGGGCGGCAGGCTGATCGACCTTTCCGCCGCGATCCCGAGCGTCACGTCGATCGCCCGACGCATGAGGCCCAGGGGCGTTCCCGCCATGGGGATGAAAAGCGTCGCCGAGCCCCGATCGGCATACAACGGACCCTCGACCGTGGCGGGGCCGGCGAACGTGAAGGTGTGGCGCTCGGGAACGAAGATATCCCTTGCCCGGTAGTGATGGCTGCCGCTGCCGGCCAGGCCCGTGGAATCCCAGGTGTCCTCGATTTCGAAGGAGGAGGCCGGGGCGAGTATGAACACCATGCCGGTGGGCGAGGACTCCTCATTCTCGAGCGTGAGACAGCCTCCCACCATCACGTCCGCGTGGGTACATCCGGAGGCGAATCCCCAGCGTCCGGTCACGCGATAGCCACCGGGCACGCGCACGGCGCGTCCATTGGGCGGCGCCTGGCCGGCGGTTGCGAAATCAATTGACGGATACAGTTCGCGCGCCGCGTCGGCTTCCAGGAAGGCGCAGATATAGCCGCTGTCGGATCCGATCTTGACCGCCCACGCCACCGAGGGGTCGCCATAGGCGAGGGTCTCCATCAGCTCCACCTGCTGCGGCAGCGGCATTTCCGGTCCGCCCCGGGATCGGGAAAACATGATGCGAAAGACGCCGGCCGAGCGCAGCGTCGCCACCAGGTCGGCGGGGATCCGGCGCGCTTTCGCGATTTCGACGGCGCGCCGCTGAATTTCCGGCGTCACGGCCCGGGCATTGGCCAGAATCTGCTCGCTCGTCATCGGCTGATCCATTCCCGCCCACTCCCTCACCGGCATTGCCTGCACTGTGCCACAACACCATTCCACCATCGATCTGAACGCCCCTTCTCACTCGCGGCGTTCAACGCCTGGATGCACGGCTCCTGGAACGCTCCGTCGGGCATTTGCCGGACCGTGCCCACGGGCCATACTATGGCCCGATCAGGAGGGCCCGATGATGACTCGAGGAATCGGCGATCGGCAGCGTGTCGGACGGTGGCTGGCCGGCGCGGCGCTCACGGTCGGTGCCGCTTTCCCGATCGCACCGGCCGCCAACGCGTTTGCCGGCTACGAGGTCAGCCCGCCCTGCGATGCCGCCTGCCTGGAAGGTTTCATGAACCGCTACCTGGCGGCGCTGCCGGCGCATGGTGGATCGGGTCTGCCTTGGGCCGACAGGGTGAAGTTCAGCGAGAACAACGTGTGGCTTCACATCGGTGACGGCCTGTGGGGAACCGCGACGGCGAGGCCCACCAGGATGCTGATTTTCACCGATCCGCAGACCGGTCAGGTCGGCGGCCTCGGTCTGGTCGAGCAGCGCGGCCAGCTGGCCTACTTTGGCGTGCGCCTGAAGATCACCGACGGCAGGATCGCTGAGGCGGAGACCCTGACAAATCAGCCGGATACGAGCAAACCCCCCTCTCCGGCTGCCGGGGATCCGAAAGTCCTGTTCCATTATCCGGAAATGGAGCGGGTGTTGCCGCCCGAGCAGCGCACCCCGCGCCTGCGGATGATCGACCTCGCCAACGGCTATTTCAGCACCCTGCAGCTCAACGACGGAAAACTCTTCACCACCTTCAGCGCCGACTGCCGGCGGCAGGAGAATGGATTCGAATCTGCCGGCAATCCGAAATTCGACCGGCCCGAGGGCAAGCTCTCCTGCGGCGATCAGTTCAAGACGGGAACCTTCATCTTCGACACCGCCGTGAGGGATCGGGCCTACATCCTGGTCGATGAGGCGCGCGGTCTGGTGCTGGCGCGGGCATTCATCGATCACAATGCCGCCTCCAGCGAGGACCATCTGGCCGACGGTTCGGTGGTCAAGTCCTATATCAGATATCCCAACAGCCTCTCGATGCTGGAGCTGTTCCATATCACGGCGGGCAGGATCGATCGAATCGAAGTCGTCCACATCGACGTTCCGTACGCGATGCCGAGCGTATGGCGCCCGGAAAAGGAGCCATGACGACGACTTCGTGTCGCAGCTCGAGCGGGTTGCTACCCTTGTCGTTTTCCAGGTGGCAGCATACCGTTCCCGTGGAGTGAAGAGGGGGGCACATGGGCCGCACATTTTCGAGTATCGGGTGCCTGATGGCACTCTGCGCCGTCGCGCTGTCCGCCTGTGCAGAGAAGGCGGCGCCGCCGGCATCGGGCCCGACCGCCTCATCGGCTTCGGCCCCGCAATCCACGCCTGCCAACGCCTATGCGGCGCTGGCCAGCTGGCCGGACTGGAGTGGCGTGTGGGACGTGACCTTCGTGCCGCCGAAACCCGGCGCCGCGCCGCCGCAACAGCCGATGTTCACGCCGGCCTACCAGAAACAGTGGGACCAGTACCAGGCGTTGAACAAGAAGCAGAAGGGCCTGAATTTCGTTTCGGCCGTGGCCAGTTGCATACCGCCCGGGGTTCCGCAGAGCATGACGGAGCCGTACCCGATCGAGTTCCTGTTCACGCCTGGACGCGTGACGATTCTGATCGAGACGTACGGGCTGACGCGGCGCATCTATGTGGATGGCAGTCCTCTGCCTGAGAACCCGGATCCCTCGTTTCAGGGCACTTCGGTCGGCCATTGGGAGGGCGACACGCTGGTCGTCGAGACCACCGGCATCCTGCCCGAAACCAGCCCGGTCAATGGCATCAACGGGCATGGTGCCCAGCTGCACGTCACCGAGCGCATCCACCTCGTAGACCCGGACACGCTCGAGATCGCGACCACGCGCACCGATCCAACCGTGTTCCTGCAGCCGTACACCACGATTGCGCACTACAAGCGGCATCGGGACTGGAAGATCATGGAATACGTGTGTGAGCAGAACAACCACGACGCCCTGGATTCCAAGGGCAACGCGGCCTTCAGCCTCAAGCACAACCCCGGAGAATAAGTCGTGAAACTCAAAGTCTGGCTGACATTCGCGGTGTGTGCCGGGGCTCCCGCTCTGATGCAGTCAGCCGCCGCGCATCATTCCACCGCGATGTTCGAGTGGGGCACGGAAGAAACACTCAGTGGTACGATCGAAAAGTACCAGTGGACGCAACCCCATACCTTCATCTGGATCGTCGTTCCCGACAAGTCGGGCAAGACGCAGGAGTGGGGTCTGGAGGGCATGAGCCCGAGCTGGCTCGGAAGACGGGGCTGGAGCCTGCACTCGCTCAATCCGGGCGACAAAGTGCGCCTGGTCTACTATCCGCTCAAGGACAAGCGACCCGGCGGCTTTTTCGTCAGGGTGGTCACCCCGGACGGCAGGACCCTGGAGGCGCTGCCGACGCGCAATCAGTGAACGCGCATCGCGCAGGAGGCAATGCGTCAGCGGAACAGCAACGGCGCGAACTGCCTGAGGTCGCGCCGCCACGTCAGCCACTCATGCGCCGTGCCCGGTGACGAGTAGAACGTATACTTCACGCCGGCCTGATCGAGCATGCTCCGGAAGGCGCCGATCGAGCGCGGAAATGGCAGGGGCTCCTCGGTGCCCATGCCCAGCCACAGCAGCTTCACGCTCTGGTTGAAGGCCGCGGCATCCTTGAAGACACCGCCGAAGGCGGTTGCCGCATCAACCGGGTCCGTGCTCAGCCCGTTCATCGTGCCGCTGAAGCCACCGAGGTAGGCGAACAGGTCCCGATGGCGCGTGCCCAGCTGCAAGGCTTCATTCGCTCCCATCGACAGGCCCGCGACGGCCCGGTGGTCGCGGTCGGCCAGCGTGCGCAGGCTGCCATCGACCATCGGCAGCACGTCCCGCACCATGACGTCCTCGAACACGCTGAAATCCACGCTGGCCCCCACCGTGGGGGGGGCCACCGGTCCGCCGCCCGGCGGCCGCGTCGCATAGCCGTTGTCCATGACGATGATCATCGGCACGGCCTTGCCCTCGGCGATCAGGTTGTCGAGGATCACATCGGCGTGGCCCTGGAAGGTCCAGCCGGTCTCGTCTTCCCCCATGCCGTGCTGCAGGTACAGAACCGGATAGCGCCGCTGCGGCTGCGAATCGTAGCCGGGCGGTGTATAGATGAAGGCGCGCCGCCACTGGCCCGTCACCGACGAGAGATAGTTGCGGATGCGCACATCGCCATGCGGCACATCGCGGGGCAGATAGAAATCCACCCCCTCTTCGGGCACCTCGATACCGCTCGCATCGATGCCGGTGCCGAAGAAAGCATGACTGCCCGGGTCATTGACGCGCAGGCCGTCGACCACGAACTGATAGTAATGAAACCCCACGACCTGAGGCGGGGTCGTCACCCGCCAGGTGCCGTCCGCACCGCGTTGCATGGCCAGGGTCCTGCCACCGATGTCCACCGCGACGGCCCGCGCAGCGGGGGCCGGTAATTCGAACGCGATGCTGTGGTCCGGCAGCACGCGCGGCGCGGTGGCGCCGGGGACGTCGGTGGTTGCCGGCGCCGCATCCTGAACCTCGGCCGCGCGAGCGCCCTGCGCCGTCCGACGCCAGGCAAAGTAGTCATCCAGTGTCTTCAGCCCGTCCTCCTGCGGTACCGGACCCATCCGCGGTGTGCCATCGAAGTGCATGACCTGCGGGTGGGCTGCGGAAAACGCCGGCCACGCCGGCACGCCGCTGCCATTCGGGTCGCCGTACTTCGCGAAGTTGGTCCAGTAGGTACCCATGGCATCCGAGATCAGCCGATCGGCAGCGCCGGGTGTCTCGTTGCGCAGGCCGTCGAGGTGCCCGAAGACGTAGGCGACCTCGCGGCCATGGGGCGCGCCGCTACCGGCCTGCGGCGAACCGGCCGGATAGTCCGGATGCTGGTCGAAGAAATACAGCCAGGCCCTGGACCTGCCGTGCCGGGATTGAAGCCGCGCCCAGGTCCAGGTCTGCCAGCCGAAGGACGCATCGCGTACGAGGTCGCGCGCACTCCGGGGCAGCGTGCCATCACCGGCGGGGTAGGCGGCGAGCAGGCGGTCCGCATAGTCGCCGTAGCGCCGATGGGTGTTGACGGCGAAGTCCGCGGAGCTGCGTTCGCGGGGGAAGCTCGCGCCCTCATCCGAGTTGTATCCGACCAGCACCGGCACGTCATTGAAGTGTCCCGACTCGTACAGGAGGTACTGGTCGGAGGGCAGAACCCAGCCGTCCACCACGGGCCAGGAAACGCCGTTGCCGCGGGCTGCGGCCAGGACCTGCGGGGCGGGGAGTGCGCGCAATGCGGCGATGGAATTCACTCCGGCACTGCGTGCGATCGCGACACCCTGACGCTCCGCATCGGCCAGCCGGCGCATGTTCTCGCCGGGCTGGCCGGTGGGACGCGGCGCGGCGAACGAACCACCGCTCTCGGAGATCGCACCGTCGAACAGTCCCCTGGCCAGCGGGGAGGCACACAGCTGGCTGACGGCAATGCCGCCGGCCGACTGCCCAAAGATCGTGACCTTTGCCGGGTCGCCGCCGAATGCGGCGATGTTGTGGCGGATCCATTTCAGGGCCGCGATCATGTCGAGCAATCCGTAGTTGCCCGATACCTTCTGCGGCGATTCCGCCGAGAGTTCCGGATGGGCGAGGAAGCCCATCGGGCCGACGCGATAGGCGATGCTGACCAGCACCACGCCCTTTCCGGCCAGCACTTCGCCACTGGTGACCGGACTTGCCGCGGAGCCGCCGGTGAAGCCGCCACCATAGATCCACACCAGCACCGGCAGGCGTTGCTCAGGCGATCTGGCGGGACTCCACACGTTCAGGTACAGGCAGTCCTCGCTCATGGCCGGTGCCGCGGCGCCCGGCGGTCCCGCCGCACCCTGCATGCACTGCGGCGCGAACTGCGCCGCCGGCCGCGTGCCGCTCCAGCGCGCGGCCGGCTGTGGGGCCCGCCAGCGCCATGCGCCCACGGGTGGCGCGGCGAACGGCACGCCGCGAAATACAGCGAGGCCGTTTTCGATCTGGCCGCGCAGCATTCCCTGCTCGACCCTGGCGAGCGTCTCGGCGGCGAGCGTGGTGGCGCAGGGCAGTGCGGCCAGCAATGCCGCAAGCAGGAATCTTCTCATTGAATCACCCTGTGGCGGCCGCGCGGCGCGAACCGGTGTGGATCAGGGAATCTTCTTCTTCTCCAGCGTCCACTGCGGATCCTTGCACAGCCCGCAGTCCTTGCCGACGAACATGGCCTTCGCCTTCGCATCGCCGCGCAGCTGCCACTGCAGCCAGGCCACGGCCACGACCGCCGCCGCGCCGCCATTGGGCTGGAAATACGTGCCGCCATGGCCGGTGTCGATATTCGCAACGGCCACGGGCACGTGGTTGATCCTCCTGAAATCATCCATGCCGTTCTTGTAGGCGATATCCTTGGGTCCGCCCAGGATGTAGATCACCGGCGTGTGGATGTCCTTGAGCGCATCCTTGCTCACGTCCATGCCAGGCATCTGGTTGGCGCCGGGATCGAAAAGACCGGTGTTCTCGAACACCGCGGTGGCGACACGCGGGTCTTTCGCGGCGGCGATGGCCTGTACTCCGCCGCAGCTGAACCCCGAAACGGCGATCTGTTTCGGATTGATGCGCCCGTGGTACGGGCTGCCGGGGCGAGCGTTTTCCTTCAGCGCCCAGTCGATGGCTTGGATGAGCTGCGCCGTCGAGGTCTTCGGAGGCGGAAACTGCCGCGGCTGGCTGCCGGCCGCCGGGCCGCCCGGCGGCGGTCCGGCGGGAGCCGCACGCGGTGGTGCGCCAGGACCGCTCAGGATCGTGCCGCTGGCGATGACGAGGTAGCCGTGGGAGGCCACTTCCAGCAGGGGAAAGCGGGTGCTCGCGGCGTCGTCGGAGCAACCGCCATTGCCCCAGGCCACCACGCCCAGTTTCTGTTTGCCCATCGCGGCGATGTCCTTCGGGCGGTACACCGTATGCTGGGGCAGCGAGGGGTCTTCCTCCTTCATCGCCGGATAGGGGCCGGTGCCCGGGGTATCCGGGCCGTCGGGCGCCCGCGGCGGTGCCTGCGCGAAAGCCGCAGTGCCCAGGATGGCGAGCAGGGAAAAGGCCGGAATGCTGCGAAGCGATAAAATCCGCATGATGACGCCCCCCGGAAATGAAAAGCGGGCGGGATTGTATACGTTCAGTACGATCAGCGGTACGCCCGGCATCAGAATGAGTGCGTCACGCTGAGTCCGTCCCCTCCCCTTAACGACGCCGAATCATCGGTACTATTTTCTGGTGGGATCCGGGGGGCACACTGGCAGCGAAGCGCAGCCCCGGAGGGATCGCATGGCCATGAAGCCCGGTGCCCGGCCTCGAGGGTGCAGTCCGCGCCTGCGGCAAGGCCGCAGGCGCTGATTTGCAGTGCTCCAGGGGTATCGAAATCAAAGGACATGCGGCCTCAGCCAGCGGGAGCACCCAGCCATGACCACCAGGACCTTTTACGCCGTCGTGCAAAGAACGGAGCGCTGGGACAAGGCGACGCCGGCACCGGAACAGCCGGGTTTCGCCGCCCACGCGGCATACATGCACGGGATGGAAGCGGAGGGCTTCATCGGGCTCGCCGGTCTGTTGCAGGAAACGGGCGATGTGGTCTTCATCTTCCATGCGGCTGAGGCGGACGAGGTCAGGAAGCGGCTGAGTCAGGATCCCTGGCAGCAGGACGGGCGTGTGCGCCTGGCGCGTGTCGAGGAGATTCACATCCGCATCGGCGCGCCGCCCAAGCGCGAACCGGCCTGATCGCATCTCACCGACATCGGAGCACAGCACATGCAGGTATTCGTCTTCGACTGGATGGCGTACGGGCAGAGTGTCGACCGGTTCCGGGTCAACGGACAGATGCCGCACCTCGGACGCGCGCAGTTCGACGCGCAGGTCGCCGTTGACACGTACTCCAATCACCTCGCGGCCTGGGTGGAGATGGAGAAGCAGGGATTCGACGGCATCGCCGTCAACGAGCATCACTCCACGCCGTTCGGCCTGAACAACTCCCCCAACCTGATCGCTGCCGCGATCTCCAGGCTCACGACGCGCCTGAAGATACTGGTCTACGCCAACCTGCTGCCTCTGCATGACCCGCTGCGGCTCGCCGAGGAGATGGCGATGCTGGACTGTCTGTCCAATGGACGGTTCATCGCCGGCGTCGCACGGGGAGCGCCGCGGGAATACAAGATCTTCAACGTTCCGATGAAGGAGTCCCGCGGACGATTCGAGGAGGCCTACGAGGTCATCCGCCGCGCCTGGGTCGATGAGAGCTTCTCATTCGACGGGCAGTTCTATCATTACAAGGACGTCTCGATCTGGCCGCGCCCCGTGCAGCGTCCGCACCCGCCGGTCTGGGTCCCCGTGACCGGTTCGCGCGAGACCGTCGAATGGGCTGCGGCCAACGACATCGTCATCACTCCCGGGGTCTTCGGCGGACCGGTGCGTGAGGACACGATCCGTCACTACGCCCAGTGCCAGGCGCGCTACGGACGCAAGGTCACCCCGAGACACCTGAACGTGATGGTCGATTGCTATGTGGCCGATTCCAAGGCCCAGGCGGTGGCGGAATACGGACCGTATCTGATGTATCTGTTCAATACGCTTCTGCCGTATGGCCAGGTCATGCAGAAGGACACCAAGGGATACTACAGTTCCACTGCCTTCGAGCACTTGCGCAACGGTTCCAAGGGCACGCTGGCCGAGGATTCCACCCTGTTCTCGGAATGGACCATGGACACCGTGCGGGCTGCGGCGGAGACCATGCCGATCGGCACGGCGGACGAAGTGACGGAACGCATCATCGCCGAATGCAATGAGGCCGGCGCCAGTTCGGTGCTGCTGGTGTGCAATCGGGCGCATCTGCCGCAGGAAATGTTCCTGAACCAGATCCGTCGCATCGGCAGGGAAGTACTGCCGCGGCTGCAGGCGCACCAGGTCCACGTGGTGCCGCACGCACAGGGAATCGCCGAAGCGCTCCGAGCCGATGATACGGGGCACCCGGCAAAGCCGCCCGTACACGCCGCCACTCCCGGCTAAGGGCAGGAGCTCAGGATCGTGGCCATCGCGCGCAGTGCAACCGAACCGACCGGCTCCGGGGTGGACGCCATCATCAAATACCCCGAACGCGCAGCAGCCGGGGGGAGGATCTGGGGCAACAAGGACTTCAACTTCGAACTCGAGGATCATCGCATGCGGATCCGCAATGCACGCCTCGAGCCGACGAGCTTCGAAGCACAAGGCTTCACACTGCTGCACCGAACACTGGATGTCGACTTCACGGACAAGCAGAGCGTGGAGCAACGCTGGCATCCGCAGGCAAAGAGGTTGATACGTGATCTGACCGGAGCCCGCGAGGTGTTTGCCTTCCTCGGCATTCTTCGCGGCGGGGAAACCGCCGAAGGCGGTGGCCCCGCGCTGATGGCGCATGTGGATTTCAATGCGCACACCTTGCGGCACTGGGTCACCACCCTCGGCGGGGAACGGGGGCCGGAGCTGGCCAAGTCGCGGCTCGTCAATATCAACCTCTGGACCCCCGTGCGGCCGGTGCAGAACAGCCCTCTTGCCGTGTGTGACGCGCTCAGTATCCAGAATGACGACATCCTGGAGATCGCGTTCGGCCGCCCGGAAACACTGCGCACCGACACATTCGCGGGCGGCTTTGATTCGGGTGGCTTCGTGCTGGCCTTCAATCCCGGGCACCGCTGGTATTACTACCCGGACATGCAGCCGGATGAAGTGCTTGCCTTCCGACTGTGTGATACCGGCGGGGACTCCGTGCATATGACCGCGCATACCGCTTTTGACGATCCAACCTCCGTCCCGGGATCGCCCAAGCGAATGAGCTACGAGCTTCGGACGATTGCAGTGCTGGACTGAGCGGCCCTGCTCCTTCCGCCCGGCCCGGAGTGCGTCACGTGACCGCAATGGGGAAAGGACAGAACCCGATGAGGAGGCCCCGAATGCAGATCAACCCGCTCCACCCACTCTTTGCGGCCGAGATCATCGGCCTGGACACGAGCGTCGAGGTAACGCCTGCGACCGTGAAGGCCGTGGAGGAGGCCATGGCGCGCTATGCGGTCTGTGTCGTCCGCGACGCGAGCCTGAATGATGAGGACCAGGTGCGTTTCAGCCGTGCCTTCGGGACCATCGAGCTGCCGCCCACGGCGGAAGCCAGCAGGCGCCCGAACGTCGCGCGGGAACTCTTCGATGTCACGAATCTCGGCCCCGACGGCGAGATCGTGCCCAACAAGATGGACCCGAAGACTCTGGAGGTACTGGAAGGCTTCCATACGGACAGTCCGTTCAATGATCTGCCGACCAAGTGGTCGCTGCTGCTCGGGCATATCGTGCCGCCGGAGGGCGCCAACACGAACTACATCGATACCCGTGCCGTCTATGACGCGCTCAGCGACGACCTCAGGCATCGTATCGAGGGCCGGGCCGCGAGGCATGACCTGTTCGAAGCCTTCGAACGTCGCGGGGTCAAGTTCGGGAACGCGGCGATGCGGGCGCAGTATCCCAGCTTCACGTATCCGCTGGTCCGAACCTCGGCGAGTGGCCGCAAGGCGCTGTACTTCGGATGGCACGCTGTCCAGGTCATCGGCCTGAGCGAAGCGGACAGCAGCGCCCTGCTGCGCGAACTGTATGAGTTCGCGACCCAGAAGCGCTTTGTCTATTCGCACAAGTGGCGGCGGGGTGATCTGGTGATGTGGGACAACCGCTGCACCATGCACGCCGCGACTCCCTATGAGCGGGACCGCTACAAGCGCGACTGTCGGCGCGTGACGATCAACGAATTCGCAGCTGCCTGAGCCGGAACCACAAGACCAGCGGCAAGGAAAGGGATAGCAGGAATGTCAAGGAATCAAGGGACGATTGTCATCGTACATGGAGCCTGGGTCGGCGGATGGCGATGGCGGGGTGTGGCGAATGAGCTGATACGGCGTGGGCATCAGGTGTTCACGCCGACGCTCACCGGCCTGGGGGAGCGCGCCCACCTGACGAGCCGGAACGTCAATCTCTACCTGCATGCCCAGGACATCGCCGCCGTATTCCGCTACGAACAGCTCACGAACGTGCTGCTGGTGGGACACTCCTATGGGGGCATGCCGATCTCCGTGGCGACCGAACTGGTCCCGGCGGGCGTCATACGCTCGATTCTGTACCTCGATGCCTTCTTCCCCGAGGACGGGGACAGCCTGAATGACCTGATTCCGGGACCGCCGCACGTGCCGGAGGATCCCAACGACTACCTGGTGCCGCCACCGAGAGTGAATCTGGTGGGCTTCAACGCCCACATGACCGCCGATGCGCGCGCGTCCTACGAGGAGCGGCGCACGCCTCAATCGGTGTTCTGCTTCAGCGAGAAGGCACGGCTGCGGGGCGCCCGGGACCGCATCCCGCAGAAGACCTACGTGGTCGCCACCGGCTACAAGAACGACACGTTTGGCCCCATGGCCGCCAAACTGCGCAAATTGCCGGATTGGCGGGTCGAGGAGATGCCCTACACCCATGACCTGCAGCACGTCGCCCCGCAGCAGACCGCCGACATGATCGAGTCGGCGCTGCCTCCGGCGTGAAGGCTCCGCGCGGTGGGCGCTGAATGAAGGCATCGGCACCCGTCGAGTCGGACTTTTCGCCGCGCAAGATCGCCATTGCGAGCGCCTGCCTGCTGGGTTCGACCTTTGTCCCCTACGTGCAGGCGACCATCAGCCCCCTGATGATGCTGCCGATGATCAGGGAGTTCGGTTGGGGACGCACCGATTACGCGCTCGCATCCACGTTCTTTTTCATATTCGGATCGGTCACGGTTCTGGTATTCGGTCGCGTCGCGGATCGGGTCGGGGTGCGCCCCGTGCTGCTGACCGGCGCCATTTTCGGCGGCGTAGTCATGGTGCTGCTGTCGTTCCAGACGGCCTCATTGTGGAGGCTGTATGCAACGTACGCGCTGCTGGGAGGATTCGGCTCCAGCGGTGTCGGCTATGCCAAGGTCATCGGCGCCTTGTTTACCCGTCATCGCGGCAAGGCACTGGCGATATTCGGCGCGGAGTCCACCGTCGCACTGGCGGCGCTTCCCGTCCTGACCAACACCTTCATCACGCACTTCGGCTGGCGCGGCACCTACGTGGCCTTTGGTCTGATCAGTTTTCTGGTCGTGCCGTTGATCTATTTCGTGATCCAGGAGCCGGGCGCGACGCCGTCGGCTGCGAGTGGCGCCGTCGGGTCAGTCGTGTCGCGCAAGCCGGCCATGCGCAGGCCGGTGCCGATGGAAGGCATGGCCGCCGCGCAGATCCGACGCGACCGCACCTTCTGGCTGATCGTGCTGTTGGCCGTCCTGAGCGGTGGCCTCAATCAGGGTCTGATCACCCATGTGGTTGCCGCCATGACCGACAAGGGCTTTTCGGCAACCATCGCCGCCGAGGTGCTGTCGATTTCGACGCTCGTGGGCATCATCGGAACTCTGGCCGGCGGAGTTGCCGTCGACTACTTCAGGACGGCGAAACCCATGGCGCTGTTCGCGTTGCTGGGTGCATCAGGCGCATTCCTGTTCGCATTCGTGAAGACATCCTTCGGCGGGCTGCCGTTGCTTATCGCGGCAATGGGGGTGCTGGGCGCCGCCAACGCGGCCATTCGGCCCATCGCGACCTATCTGCAGACGAGATTTTTCGGCCTGCGCGCCTTTGCGGAGGCCAATGCGGTCCAGATCATTTTCCAGGGCGTCGCCATGGCGATCACGCCGCCCTTGTTCGGCATGATCTATGACCGCCAGGGCTCGTACGCGCTGGTCTACTGGATACTCGTCGGGGGCGGCATCCTCGGGGCCCTGATCTACCTCGCCCTGGGGCCGTACCGGTATGCAGCCGACATCGGTGTTTACGAGGACGCTGCTGGCGCCCTGATGGGCACGTCCGGACCATCGTGACGGTCGAACCGATGCCCGCCCAGTCGCCGGATTCCACCTTCGAGGCCGTGCAATCGGGCCTTCCGAGTACGCATCCGCTGCTGGCCCGCCGCTACCGGACCTGGCTCGTGGTGGTACTGCTGGTGGTCAGTACCCTGAACTTCGCGGATCGCGCGGTGCTGTCGGTCCTGGCACAGGCGATCAAGGAGGACCTGAAGTTCACCGATGCGGACCTGGGCATGCTGCAGGGACTGGGTTTCGCGATCCTGTACTCGATTCTGGGGCTGCCGCTGGGATGGCTCGCGGAGCGCGTCAGCCGCAAGGGCGTGATTGCGGTCTGCCTTGCCGTCTGGTCGCTGATGAGCGCGGCATGCGGCTTTGCATCGAGCTTTGCGGCCATGCTGGCCTGCCGAGTCGGGGTGGGCATCGGGGAGGCCGGGTTCCAGCCGCCAGCCTATTCGCTCGTGGCGGATCACTTCAGCGCGAATCGACGCTCCTCGATCCTGGCGATCCTGGCGCTGGGTGCCCCCTTTGGTTTCCTCGTGGGTCAATCGGTGGGCGGCTGGGTCGCCGCGCACTGGAGCTGGCGGGCGGCGTTCGTGGTCGTCGGGGCCCCGGGGCTGCTCATCGCCCTCATCGTCTGGTGCACGTTGCGCGAGCCGCCGCGCGGGCTGGCCGACGGTCGCATCGACAGCGGGGCGGCGCCTGCCTTCCGGGCGGTCATGACTTCCCTGTTCTCGAAACCGAGTTTTCGCCACCTGCTCATGGGGGCGATGGTGAGTGGCTTCACCTACAACGCCGTCAGCCAGTTCGTCCTGCCGTTCTACCTGCGCGGATTCGGGTTACCACTGGCGCTCGTGGGTACCGTGTTCGGCATCGTCGGCTTCACCTCCAACGGCCTGGGCTTCATCCTGGGCGGCTTCGGCTTCGACCGGCTGTCGCGGCGTGACTCGCGCTGGCTGATGTGGGGCCAGGCCATACTCATTCTCATCGCGATGCCTCTGTATGCCGGCGCATTCATCAGCACCCGGTCGAACCTGTCCTTCTGTTTCATCTGGCTGGCCAATTTCACGATCGCCTCCTACATCGCCCCGACCTTCGCGGCCGTGCAGGCCCTTGCCGGCCCCAGAATGCGCTCCATCGCCACCGCGCTGCTGGCCGCCGCCACGGGAATCATCGGGGCGGGACTGGGGCCCACCGTCCTGGGCGTCGTCAGCGATCACCTGGCCGCGGCGGCATTTCACGCCGGCGACTTCATCGCCAGTTGCCCGGGCGGGCGGGGCCCTTCCGGTGCCGCGATGACCCTGGACGCCGCGTGTCGGGCCGCCTCGAGCCAGGGCCTGCGACGCGCCCTCATCGGGGTCCAGATCATCTATGTCTGGGCCGCGTTCCATTATGTGCTGGCGGCGCGGACGCTCAGGCGGGACCTGGCTGCTGCGGCGCCCGCTGATCGGTAGACCGGATGCCCTTCGATGTGAAGGCGGTAGCGAGGGCACGTATCCAGTACAATCGATTGCGCCCGCTCGTAGCCGTCAAATGAAACAAGCACGAGTGGAGCGCTGGGGGGCGCTCATGGCAACCAATATCGCAGAGCAGATCTATGTCGCCTCGGCCCGGGACGGGGAGTCCGCGTCACGCCTGGCGGAGGACCTGGCACGGCGCGTCGAGGACGATATCGCGGCGCTGGGCCTGATGCCGGGAGCCTCATTGGGATCGCTCAGAGTCCTTGCCGAACGATACCGGATGGGGCGCGCAGTGGTACGTGAGGCGGTCGGTCTGCTGGAGCGGCGCGGCCTCGGCCGGATGCGGCCCGGTCCGAGCGGCGGGTTCATCCTCACCAAGCCACAGTTCAGTGCGGTGGCCGCGGAGCTCGCGCGACATTTCCGCGCCTCCGGCGTCGGCCTGCGGCAACTGCTTGACGCGCGCGAGGTGGTGGATCTCACGGCCGCATGCATGGCCGCCATGGCAACGCCGCCGGACACCTGCCTGAGGTACCCTGACACCTCCCCGGATTCAGCGCCGGTTGGCGGAATGCTGCAGTTGCGGGTGGAAATTGCCCGCATGGCACGGCAGCCGGCGCTGGTCCTGATGGTGGAATGCCTGAACCGACTGACCGTGGACCTGGTCGGCGCGGAAACGATCGCTACCGCCACCGCCTCACCCGGCCTTGTGGCGCAAATGCGCGCCGCCCTGCGACTCGGCAGTGTGAGCGCCGCAGAAGCCGCGGCGGCTCGTGCTCATTGCGACCTGGTGGCGGCGCTTGCGCAGCCCCATCCGCCGGTGCCGGTTGCGGATTCGACCGAATCGGAAGATGCGCCGGCGTTGACGCCGGCCAGAATTGCGCGCGAGCTGGCCTCACAGATCGCAAGGAGCGGCCAGGCCGGTGCGCGCCTGGGATCCGAATGGGACCTGTGCGAGCGCTTTGGCGTCGGCCGGCTCACGCTGCGACAGGCGATCCGGCTGCTGCAGGACGGCGGCCTGGTCGAATGCCGCCGCGGCCGCGGCAACGGCCTGGTGGTGCGCAACCGCGGGGCCGCCGGTGGCATCCGGCTGATGCTGGCGGCGCTGATCGGTGAGAAGCTCGATCCGATCGCCGCCGGCATGCTCCTGCTGCAGTTGAACCGCTTCATGCCCGTACTGGCCGTCAGCCGGGCCAATGCCGAGGAGCGGTCCCGGCTCCTGGCCACCATCTCACGCCTCGAAGGCGGGGACAGTATCGGACGCTGCGCGCTGCTCAGCCTCGTGCAGAGCGTCTCGCGGCTCGCCGACAGTCCGATCATCGATCTGTTCTCGCGCTGCCTGGCGGCCTACGAGGCGCGCTTTCGCACCGCGCTCGCCGCGGATCTTCCCGCGAGCGCGCACACCAGCTATTTCCGGTTGCTGCGCAGGTTTCTGGACCGCATCCCGCTTGCCCCCCCGACCACCCCGGAGTGGGCGAAGCGCGAGTCCGCGGCACTGCTGCTGCAGATGAGTGTCGGGAGGCCCATCTGATGCCTCCGACTCCCGATCCGAAGTCCGGCGACGCACTTGAAGGGAGGCGCATTGCCAGTTTCCAGGGATAGTTATCTGCAGCTGGGCCGCTGCCTCGCCGGGGCCGTCTCGGTTGTCGCGGCGATGGAAAGGGGCACCGATGCGATCATCGGCCTTACGGTATCCTCATTCGTCTCATTGTCTCTCGAGCCTCCCCTGGTGATGTTTGCCATCCAGCACGATGCGAACAGCTATCCGGCCATCGTCGCCAGCAAGTGTTTTGGTGTGAGCGTGATGGGCACGCACCAGGTACAGGTTGCCCGCAGATTTGCCATCAAGGGCACGAACAAGGCGGCTGACGCACCCATCGAGATGGGAGTTGAACTGCCAGTCCCGCTGGTCACGGGCGCCCTGGCGCACGTGGAGTGCACGACGAGCCAGATCATCGTCGGCGGCGATCATGCAATCATCGTCGGCAAGGTCGAAGACGTCCGGGTGCAGCTGGGCGAGCCGCTGCTGTACTACGATCGCAAGTTCGGGTCTTTTTCACCACTCGAGGCCTGATGCATGAGGACGCAGCGCGGATCCGCTACGACATGGCTCGCCATCCTGGCCCTGAGCGCCGTGGGGATGGCGGCGGCCGCGGACGGCGACACCTTCATCACGCTCGGCACGCATGGGGGGCCCGTGCCCGATGCCAGGCGTTCCGAGCCGGCCAACGCGCTGGTCGTCGGCCAGGCGGTCTATCTGGTGGATGTCGGCGATGGCGCCGCCGAGCAGATGGCCAAGGCCGGGCTGTCGCTGCAGGCGATCAAGGCGGTATTCATCAGCCATCTGCATTTCGACCATACCGGCGGCCTTTTCGCCGTGCTGGCACTCCGGGATCAGACCAGCGCAGCAGGCAGGCTCAGGATCTATGGACCACCCGGAATAAGGGAAACCGTGAACGGACTGCTGGCCGCCATGAAGCCGGGAGCCGAGTCAGGCTACGGTATCCCGGGCACCCATTTCACGGCGCCCGAAGACACCGTCGAGGTGATCGAAATCCGGGGCGGCGCCCAGGTGGCCATCGATGGCTTCAAGGTCAGTGCCGTCGAGAACACGCATTACAGCTTTCCGCCCGGCAGTGAGATGAGGAAGCGTTTTCAATCGCTCTCGTTCCGTTTTGATCTGCCGGACCGCTCGATCGTCTATACCGGCGACACCGGTCCGAGCGATGCGGTTACCGCCCTGGCCACCGGCGCGGATCTGCTGGTGAGCGAGCTGATCGATGCGCAAGTCGCCGGCGGTACGGCGGCGCCCGCCCATGGCGCCGCCGAGCTGTACACCCCCTCGGAGGTGATGCGGGAGCACATGAGCAAGCATCATCTGACCCCGGATCAGGTGGGGCAGATGGCATCCAGGGCGAAGGTGGGCCGACTGGTCATCACCCACTTTGTCGGGGGGCGGGTCCCGGGGGCCTCCACCGATTCCTACATCGCCGCAATCCACAAATGGTACGGCGGTCCCGCCGAAATCGCCGATGATCTGAACCGCTACTGAGGAAGTTGCTTCATGTCACGATGTGGTCAATCCGGCTCGAGGAAAGCGGTCGTCATGAGCAGGCGCTCCGCGTTGGCGCGCATCGCCGCCAGCACCGCGTTCGTGGCCACCTTTCCCGGCCGTCGGGTCTGGGCGGGCACGGCACCGGTGGTCGAGACTGCCTATGGAAGAGTCCGGGGAGCGGTCTCGGCCGGCATTCATGTATTCAAGGGCGTTCGGTACGGTGCGCCCACGGGCGGGGCCAACCGTTTCATGCCGCCCCGGAAGCCGGCGCCCTGGGCCGGCATAATCGACGCGCTGCAATACGGCAACAGTGCCCCGCAATCCGATCCGAACGCCAAGGGCGGTGGCGGCGGGCTGTTCCCGCCCGTCGGGGGCGATGACAGGCATCCCGAGAGCGAGGACTGCCTGTTCCTCAATGTCTGGACACCCGGTCTGAACGACGGCGGCAAGCGCCCGGTGATGGTGTGGCTGCATGGCGGCGGTTTCCTGTCCGGATCCGGTTCGGACCGGATCATCGCGGGCGAAAATCTGGCCCGCCGCGGCAATGTCGTGGTGGTGACGCTGAACCACCGCCTCAACGCGTTCGGCTTCAGTCACTTCGGTGACATCGGCGGCCCCGAGTACGCACTGTCCGGCAATGCCGGCATGCTCGACATCGTCGAGGCGCTGCGGTGGGTGCGCGACAATATCGATCGGTTCGGCGGTGATCCCTCGCGCGTCATGATCTTCGGCGAATCCGGTGGCGGCCAGAAGGTGTCGATGCTGATGGGTTGCCCGCTGGCCAAGGGTCTGTTCCATCGCGCCGCGATCGAAAGCGGGCCCGGCATCCGGATGCTGGAGCGGAGCAAGGCGACGCGGGTCTCCGAGGTGTATCTGAAGGAACTCGGGCTCGCTCCCGGGCATCTGCCCGAGATCCAGAAAATGCCGACGGAACGGCTGCTCGCGGCATTCTTCCCCGCCATGGCGAAAACCGGCGGCATCACGCCCGGATTCATCGACAATTTTGCCCCGGTGATCGATCCGGCCGTTCTGCCACAGCACCCATTCGCGCCGACGGCGGCCCCCGACGCGGCCCATGTCCCGCTCATCATGGGGTGGAACCGGACGGAGATGACCCTGTTTGCGGATCCAGCGGCATTCTCGCTCGATTCGGCGGCGATGACCAAACGGGTCACGGCGATCCACGGCGCCGCCGCCGCCCGCATCATCAGGACCTACCAGGAGAAATATCCGGATCTGTCCGTGCCGGATCTGCATTTCCTCATCTGGTCCGATTATCCGACCATGCTGTTCGAGAACCTGATCGCCGAACGCCGCGCGGCCGCAAATCAGGCCGCGACCTATCTCTATCGGTTCGACTGGCGGTCCCCCGTTCAAGGAGGCAAGTACCGCACGCCGCACACCATGGAGATCCCGTTCGTGTTCGACAACACCAAGGTCATGGCGAGCATGACGGGCGGGACGCGCGAGGCGGCCGAGCTGGCGGGGAGGATCAGCGACGCGTGGATCGCCCTGGCTACGAGCGGTGATCCGAACTCGGCCAAGGCGGGGCTTGCGCACTGGCAGCCCTATTCAGCGCGCGAGCGCGCGACGCTGCTGATCGATACCGAGAGCCGGCTGGCCGCCGATCCGGAGCGGGAAGAGCGCCGGCTTCTCCACCAGCTCTACCCGGACTTCTAGGCCTGCACGACCCGTGCTTCACGTTCCGAGGGCGCACTCCCATGACCAGCGTATCGACCACAGAACCGGGGCTGTCTGCCTCCCGGCTGCAGTACCTGAAGGATGTCATCGAACAGGACATCGCCCGCGGTCTGTATCGGGGTGCCTCCCTCGTGGTCGCCCGCCACGGCAGGATCGGGTTGCAGGTGGCGCTCGGCACCCACCGCAGCGATGATCCGCGGCCGCTGACCACCCAGTCGGTGTTCAGTCTGCTGTCGGTGACCAAGGCACTGACGAACGTGCTGGTGCTGCGGGCGATCGAGCGCGGGCAGTTTTCGCTGCAGACCAAGGTCGCAAGCGTGATCCCCGAGTTCGCGGGGGGGCAGCGGGATCGCGTCACGCTCTTTCACCTGCTGACGCACACCGCGGGATTGCCGTCGGTATTCATGCCCGTGCCCGGCATGTACATTGACCGCCTGGACGAGGTCATCGCCGCGATCTGTTCGAAGGTACAGTCGATCGAGGAGCCGGGTCGCAGCGTCAATTACTCGCCCATGGCGAACCACGCCCTCATGGGTGAGATGCTGCGCCGCACCGATCCGCAGCGTCGGAGCTATCGGCAGATCGTGAATGACGAGCTGTTGCAGCCGCTGAAGATGCATGACACCTCGGTCGGCCTGCGCCCGGACCTGCGCGCGCGCCACGTCAGGCTCGAATTCCAGCAGGACTTCCCGGTGCAGCATCTCGGGCACAGCAATCTCGGGCCGCATGGCGCCTTCGAGGAGGAGCTGGCCGAGATGCCTTGGGTCGGCGTCGCCTCGACCGCGCCGGACATGCACCGGTTGGCCGAGATGCTGCGTCGGGGCGGCGAGCTCGACGGCGCGCGCATCCTCGGACCTGCGGTCATCGATCTGGCCACGCGAGTGCATACGGGCGAGAAACCCAATGAACTGTACCGCTCACTGGCGCTCGCCCGCGGCTGGGAACCCTACCCCGCCTACCTCGGCCTCGGCTTCTCGCTGCGGGGTGACCAGCCCTGCCCGCACCAGTTCGGCAACCTCAGTTCACCGCGTACCTTCGGCAATCACGGCGCCGGAAGCACCTTGTTCTGGGTGGACCCGAAGCTCGACATGACCTTCGTCTGTCTTACCAGCGGTGTGATGGATGAGGGGGACAACATCGTGCGCTTCCAGCGCCTGTCGGACCTGGCCCTGGCGGCTGCGACCTGAGGACCGGGCGCCGCGCGCAGGCCCCGGCCGGCACGCGAACCTGATCGGGAGATGCTGATGGACAATCTGGCAGGCAAGGTCGCCTTCATCACCGGTGGTGCCAGCGGCATCGGCTTTGGCATGGCGCGCGCCTTCCTCGACGCCGGGTTGCGGGTCATCATCGCCGACCACGCCGCCGCGAACCTCGAGGATGCGGAGCGCCAGCTCGGGGCCTGCGAGGGTGACTACCAGCTGGTGTCGCTGGATGTCACCGACCGCACGGCGATGGGCCGGGCGGCCGAAGATGCCCAGCGCCGCTTCGGCAAGATCCACATCCTGTGCAACAACGCCGGTATCGGGACTTCCGCACCGGCGCTGCAGGCAACCTATGCCGACTGGGACCGGATGCTCGCGGTGAACCTCGGGGGCGTGATCAACGGCGTCGTGACCTTCCTGCCGTATCTGCGTGTCCACGGCGAGCGGGCGCACATCGTCAACACCTCCTCGATGGCGGGCCTCATCCCGCTGCCCGATCCCGGGGTGATCTACTCGACGAGCAAGTTCGCGGTGCGTGGTCTGTCCGAGTCCCTGCGCCTGGCGCTTGCCGGCGCCAACATCGGGGTGTCGCTGCTGTGCCCGGGGCTGACGCGAACGCGCATCCTCGATGCGGCCGAAGAGCAGATGCGCAAGGGCGGTGCGGACGATCTCAGTGCGGGCTTCGTCAAGGCACGCCAGTTCGCGATGGATCCGCGGGTCGTGGGGCAGGCCGTGCTGCAGGGGATTCGCCACAACGAACCCTACATCCTGCCGCATGCCGAGTTCATCGATGAGATCCGTGAGCTGCACGAGGAGATCGTGCGCGCGTTCCGCACCGATCTGCCGGTACACCCGGAACGGGCGGCATTCGAGCACGGCCGCTGGCACATGATCCAGGCTCTGAAGAATTCGATGCGCGGTACATGAGCCAGGCCCGGACCGAGCCGGCTCAGGCCCCTGCGCGATCCCCGACTCCGACCGCGCTGGGTGTGGTCAATGGCCTGATCTTCGCGGCCGGACCGGCCACCGTCGATCTCTCGCTGCCCGCCATGCCGACCATCCAGCAGGCCATCGGCACGGCGCAGCTGCACATCGAGCTGACGCTGACGCTGCTGCTGTTCGGACTTGCGATCAGCCAGCTGCTGTACGGGGCCGTCGCCGATCGCTTCGGCCGTCTCGCCCCGCTGCTGGCGGGCCTGGCCACCTATTCCATCGCGTCGCTGTTCGCCGCCCTGGCGCCCGGTGCCATGGCCTTTGCCGCCGCCCGGGTCGCGCAGGCGCTCGGCTACGGGGTCGCCATCGTCCTGTGTCGCTCCGCGGTCGCCGATGTCTGTGACGAGCGTGCCACGGCGAGGGTCTTCTCCGTGGCCATCACGGTGATGGCGATCGCCTCGGTGCTCGCTCCCGCGATTGGCGGACAGATCCTGGTGCACCTGGGGTGGCGCGCGGTGTTCCATTCGATGGCCCTCTACGGGGCCGTCACGCTGGTGGCCACCATGCTGTTGCTGCCGGAGACACACCCGCGTACCCGACGGTCCGTGGTCCCGCTGGCGCAGACCTTCTCCAGCTACGCTCACCTGCTGCGCGATGCGCGCATCCGTGGATTCTGCCTGATCGCCGCCTCGATCGTCGCCTGCCAGTTCACCTACAACACGGCCGGCCCGGGGATGCTCATCGAGCACTACGGCCTGTCTGCGGCGAGCGCGGGCATCGTATTGAGCGTGATCGCGTTGAGCACCGCGGTGGCCGCGCCGCTGAACGTCCTGGCCCTGCGCTGGCGCTCCCCGGAGCAGGTCATGCGCGCCACCGTCCTCATAGCCGTGCTCGCGGCTCTCGCGCTGCTGTCGCTGCTCGCCCTGCGGCTGCCCGTCGCCGGTGTCATCGTCGCGCTGTTCGTGCTGATCGCGACGCCGGGCCTGGTGGTCACGAATGCGATGGCGGGTGCGATCTCCTCGGCCGGTTCCCGCGCCGGCGCCGCCTCGGCCCTGGTGGGCGTGCTGCAGTTCGCCTTCGGCACCGTGGGCAGCGGTATTGCCGGGTTGTTCCACGACACCAGCGGCCGGGTCATGGCCGTGGTCATCGTCACATTCACCGCCATCGCGCTGTTCGTCGGCCTGAGACTGCGCAACGTCGCCGTGGAATGACCCCTTCTGCGGAATCGCCTAACCGATGCCGAAATCAAGCGGCAGCCCGACGTAGTTCTCGGCTATGGAGCGCCGTCCGGTTGGCGAATTCAGCAGGTAATCGAGCTCCGCGTCACGCAGCCTGGCCGAGATCGCCTCCTCGTCAGGCATGCTGTGAGTCAGCAGCGTGAACCACCAGGAGAAGCGCTCCGCCCGCCAGACGCGGCGCAGGCACCGCTGC
The DNA here is from genome assembly GCA_035506335.1 of Steroidobacteraceae bacterium. Classification (GTDB taxonomy): domain Bacteria; phylum Pseudomonadota; class Gammaproteobacteria; order Steroidobacterales; family Steroidobacteraceae; genus DAIDKA01. The sequence continues at coordinate 47,018 of DATJPN010000087.1, forward strand.
GAATAGGTATCGATGCCGGCGTTGCCGTGATCCCGGAAGTATTCGATGAAGGCGCCGGCGAGCAGGCGGACATCGGTGGCGGCAAGATTGAGGCCCTTGGCGCCGGTGGGCGGAACGATGTGGGCCGCATCTCCGGCCAGGAACATGCGCCCGAAGCGCAACGGCTCCACCACGAAACTGCGCAACGGCGCAATGCTCTTCTCGATCGACGGTCCGGTCACGAGCCGCTGTGCGGATTGCGGATCCAGGCGCGCGCGCAACTCCTGCCAGAACGCCTCATCACTCCAGGCCGTGAGGTCCGCATCGAGCGGCACCTGCAGGTAATGGCGGCTGCGCGTGCGGCTGCGCATCGAACACAGCGCAAATCCGCGGGCACTGCTCGCATAGAGGAGCTCATCGTACAGTGGCGGGGTTTCGGAGAGCACGCCCAGCCAGCCGAAGGGATACACCTTCTCGTACGTACGGCACGCCGTCTCGGGAAGGCTCGCCCGGCAGACGCCATGAAACCCATCGCAACCGGCGATGAACTCGCACTCGACACGATGCAGGCGCCCCTCATGACGGTACGTGACGAAAGGGTGTGCGCCGGCAAAATCATTGACTGTCACGTCCTGAGCCGAGTAGACCGTGGCGAGGCCCGCAGCGGACCGTGCGTCCATCAGGTCACGCGTCAGTTCGGTCTGCCCGTAGACGAGCACGCTGGCGCCTCCCGTCAGGGCGTGCAGGTCAATGCGGTGCCGCTCGCCCCCGATCAGCAGCCCGAAGCCCTCGTGCACCAGGCCTTCCCGGCGCATGCGTTCACCGACACCGGCCTCGTCCATCAGATCGGCCGTGACCTGCTCCAGCACGCCCGCCCGAATCCGCCCGAGTACGTAGTCGGCGGATTGCCGCTCGAGAATGAGGGCCTCGATTCCGGCCCGATGCAGGAGCTGACCGAGCAGCAACCCCGCGGGTCCGGCGCCTACGATTACCACCTGGGTGCGCATGAATAGCCTGTGGGCGGCCTTGCCGCCGTGCGGTCAGCCGATTCTGCGGCAGGGCCCGTTCCCGAACTTGTCAGATCCCTGCGCCGAGTTGGACTTTTCATCGATGGGGAGCAGGAAATCCACCGACCCGACCTCGGCCACCGCCGGCTGGTTGAACGCCATCACCTGCTGATGGTCGGGGTGCTGCTGATAGCGGCGCAGCGCCGCGACCGACTCGAATCGCATGCACAGCATCAGATCCCAACTGCGCGCGTCGTGCAGGATGTCGCGGCCGATCTGCAGGTGCCGGATGTCGGGCAGGCGCGCGGGGAGCGCCCGCATGCGGCGGCAGAACTCCTCGACGTGCGCCTCGGGGGTGTCCGCCGCGTACCTGATGAACACGTAATGCTGCAACATGGGCCTGCCTTGCGGGTGGGGGTCAGGGAACCCGGGCGCCCGGCGGGACGATGGCGGGCGCGGCGTTGAGCTTCTCGGCGGCGAGGCCCGCCGCCAGTTTGTAGCGCTGCATGAATTCCTCGCGTTCCGCCTGCGGAATCACCGCGTCGATGTCCTCGAACACGCCGCCACAGCGCTCGTCCAGGAGGTTCAGCAGGCCGAAGGGACCCGCGCCGCGGTTGCGCAGGATCAGGGGCGAGATTTCCGGGCAGAGCCGCTCATCGTAGGCCTGCAGGGCCCGCGCGCTGACGCCGTGTTCGAGCATCGCGGCGCCCAGCACGCGCGCATCGACGATGGCCTGGCTGGCGCCATTGGAACCGGTCGGGTACATCACGTGCGCGGCATCCCCGAGCAGGGCGACGTGGCCGTCCCGCCAGGTGGGCACCGGTTCGCGGTCGATCATCGGATACTCATAAACTTCAGCGGCGCCGCGCAGCATGCCGGGGATGTCGATCCAGTCGTAGTTCCACTGCTCGAAGTGATGCATGAAGTCCGCATGCCGGACTTTCTTGTTCCAGTCGCCCTCCGGCCAGCCGCCGTCATTCCTGACGGTGATCTCCGCGATCCAGTTGATGTCGGCGAGACCGGTGTGGGGGTCGGGTGCCGAGATGGGGTAGAACACCACGCGATGGCGGTGGGTGCCCAGACCCACGAAAGAGGCTCCCGTGCGGATCGGCCTGCCGCGCGTGACGCCACGCCACATGATCGCGCCACCCCACTGGATCGGGGGCTGGCGCGGATGCATCTGCTGGCGCACCGCCGAGTGCAGGCCATCCGCGCCGATCAACAGTGAACCCGCCGCCTCCAGGGGCTCGCCCGTGCGGGTTTCCAGCAACGCGGTGACGCCCTCGCCGCCGGGGTGGTTGCGGTAGCCGACTACCCGTACGCCGGTCTGCACGACATCGGTACCGAGCCGTTGCCGCACCGCCTCGTACAGCAGCATCTGCAGCTTTCCGCGGTGTACCGAGTACTGCGGCCAGTGGTAGCCGGCCCCGAGCCCGCGTCTCTCGGAGTACACCTCGTGGCCGTTGAGGCCGACGAGCGCCCATTCCAGCGTCTGGATGCCGAGGGTATCGAGCGCATCCGGGCCAAACCCCAGCTCGTACAGTTCCCGCACCGCATTGGGCTGCAGGTTGATACCCACGCCGAGGGGCTTCAGGTCGGCGACGGACTCGAAAACCCGGCAGGGCACGCCGATCTGCTGCAAGGTGAGGGCGACGCTCAGGCCGCCGATGCCGGCGCCCGAGATGAGAACGGGGGAGGGTGTCATGGCTCGTTCTGCAAAAAAGTCGTTCGTTGTTGTTCTGGACCGCCGCGGCCCGGTCCGTTCAGCCGGCTATTGTGCATGAAATGAGCGGGCTTTAGGGCGCGCCGGTCTGGACGGCGCGCCGGAAGGACCGTGGGGATGTGCCACGCGCGCGTTGGAAGAATCGGCTGAAATAGCTCGGATCCTTGAAGCCCAGGTACCAGGCCACCTGGCTGACCGTCATCGAGGTGTAGCGCAGCTGTCGCTCCGCCTCCACCAGCAACCGGCGCTGCACCATGCCGATGGGGGATTCCCCCGCGACCGCCCGGCAGGCGCGGCGCAGCCGCGTTTCCGAGGCGCCCAGCTGCCGGGCGTACCGGGCGATGTCGGTGTGCTTGCGATAGTGCCGGCCGATCTGTTCCCGAAAACGGGCAACCAGCTCCAGCTCGCGGGTGAGGACCGGATTGCGGTCGCTGTGCTCGGGTCGGGCCAGCCGCAGGACATTGGCGAGGAACGCGGCCAGTAATCCGTCGAGCGCGCTTTCGCGCACCACCGCCGAGCGCGCGAACTCGCGCAGCAGCATCGCCGCCAGGGCATCCAGGTCGGTCTCGCGTCCCGCCGTCGGGTCCAGATGCACCGCCAGGGGTGTCTCGAGGATCTCGGCGATGCCCTGCAGCTCCCGCGCCATGATGCGCAGGCGCCTGACGCTCAGGGAGAGCACGAGGCCTTCCGAGTGGGCCTGAAAATGAAAAGCGTGGACGCACCCGGGCGGGACGATCACCAGGGCCGGCGCCTTGAGCGCCAGGCGCAGCATGTCCAGGGAAGCGGTCACGCGTCCGCGCTGGATGAGCATGACCTGGTGAAGATCGCGATGCCGGTGGGCGCCGATTTTCCAGTCCAGCAACGCGCTGCGGGCGGCAATGGTCTCCACGTGGAAAGTACTGGAGTCGGACGCGCCCGCCGGCTCGCCGTAGAGGAGATATGCCGGGATTTCGCGGCCAAGGACGCCCTCCCGGGCACTGATGCGGCGGCTCATGCCTGAAAAGTACCTATTTTAGCGGGTTCCGTCCATGGCGCGGACGGGCCGAAGTGCCGATGCTTGAGGCCATGCTGCGGCGGTGAATCGAAGACCGGGCATTGATGGGGGAGCCATGCAGAGGAGACGCATGAAACTGGCGCTGGGCGCGCTGCTCGCGCTGGCGCTGATGGCGGGCCAGGTTGAGGGGCGGGGCAGCGGCCAGTGGCTGATTCCCGATGCCGCCTGGGACTGCGGCATGGCCGGTGGCATTCCCAGCCCGGAGCGCGGGCGTTTCGCCTTTGAAATCCACATTCCGCTGGAGCGCGCGGCCGATATCGGCAGAACGCCCTACGGGCAGCGGCGCGTTGCGGTCGGCAAGGAAGGCTCGGTGCGGGGCGGCACGCTCAAGGCAACGGTCATGCCGGGGACACTGGATTACGAGCTCGTCCTGGCCAACGGTGTCATCGAGATCGAGCAGCTGCTGGTGCTGCGCGCAACGGACGGCAGCTACCTCTTCCTGCACACCGCGGGTGTCGGGGCGGATGCGAAGGATACGCGGGTGGTGGTGGACATCGAGGCGCCCACGGCAGGCCCCTATGCGGCGCTGAATTCCGGTCACTATGTGGCCAGGCGGACGCTGAATGCGGCGGCCTTGACCCTCTCGCTGCGCATCTATGACGTCACGGCCGTCGCGGTGGATGCGGCCCACGCCATCCGGATCGTGAAACCCGCGGGCGTGCCGGCACAGCCCTGGGACTATCGCCGCAAGGGTGCCGATGAGCAGCAGGGGGAGATGCTGATCCGGGAGAACGTGACGTTGGGACCGGGCGAGTCCCTGGGTGCCAGCAAGCACGGCATCCGCAACATCATCCCGATCACCGGCGGCGTGGTGAGCGGACGCATCAACGGCAAGGTGCTCATGGGCGGCGCGGACTACCAGCATCTCTCCCCGCCCGTCGTCATCGACGCTCACTACCTCTGGCAGGCCGCCGATGGTGAAATCATCATCGTGCGCAATACCGGCCCCTTCGGCGCCCTCGTGCCCACCTTCGAAACGCGGGTCGATGGACCGTATGCGTATCTCAACCAGGGTCTGTACCTGAGTTCCAATCCGGGTCCGGGGCAGGGTGGCGTGGGGATCACGATGTACGAGAGCCGCAAGTAGTCCCGCAGCCCGTTGAAACACCAAGGAATACCGTCGTGAAATCCAATCGTCGATCCGGCATCAAGGCCACCGTCATCGGTGCAGCCGCCTGTCTGGCACTGACTCTGTGGTCGGTGTCGGCGACGGCCCAGGCGCCCGCGCCGGCGCCCGGGCGGGTGTTCAAGGCGGATCCGCGCGCGCTCGTCCGCACCTACCACATGTCGGATGCGAACCAGGATGTCGAGTACTGCCTGTTCAAGTCATCGAAGGTGTCCCCGGGCAAGCCGGCCCCGCTGATCGTCGCCCTGCACGGATTCGGCGCCGGCCCCCAGATCATGTGCAATACGACCGCCGTGGATCTGGCGGAAGAGGGCGGCTATATCCTCGTGGCGCCGATGGGTTACAGCGTTGCCGGCTGGTATGGCTCTCCGGTCATCCATATGCGGCCCCGACCCGGTGCCGGCTCCGCCCCGGGAGCCCCCGCCGGATCCGCGCCGGCTGCGGCCAGCGGCCCCGAAGCGGCCGGACCGAGCGATGCAGACATCGAGAAATGGAGTGAGGAGGACGTGATGAACGTTCTGGGGATGGTGCGCAGGGAATTCAGGATCGACCCGCACCGCATCTACCTCACCGGCCACTCCATGGGCGGCGCGGGAACCTATTTCCTGGCCTCCAGACACGCCGACATCTGGGCGGCGGTTGCCCCGGTGGCGCCTGCGGCCTTCATGATGAACCAGACCCGTGCCGAAGTTCTCAAGGGCATCAAGGACGGTGGCGTGCCGATCCTCGTGGTTCAGGGAGACGCCGATAGCGTCGTACCCGTGGCCAATGCGCGCACCTGGGTTCAGACGATGAAGGATATGGGCATGGACTACCAGTACGTCGAACTGCCGGGGATCGACCATGGGCCGGTGATCACGGCCAGCCAGAAATACGTCTACGATTTCTTCGCCCGGCACGCCAGGCGCTAGCGACCGATGAGTTGATGAAGAACAAGGTCCAGCTCATCGCGTACGCGGATCGACTGGGGGGAGATGGACTGGCGGGCCTTGCGCAGCAGTTGCGCGGTCCGCTGCGCGGGCTGTTTGGCGGCGTCCATATCCTGCCGTTCTTCTACCCGATCGACGGCGCGGACGCGGGTTTCGATCCCATCGATCACACCCGGGTCGACCCGAGGCTTGGCGGGTGGGAAGACATCGAGGCCCTGACGCGGGAACTGGACGTCATGGCGGACGTGATCGTCAACCACATTTCGGCCGATTCGGCGCAGTTTCGCGACTACCTGAAACACGACGAGGCCTCGCGGTACTCCGGCCTGTTTCTCACACGCGACAAGGTCTTTCCGGATGGCGCCACCGATGCGGATCTGAAGAAAATCTACCGTCCGCGTCCCGGACTGCCATTCACGAGCATGCAGTTCGCCAACGGCAGGCGACGGGAACTGTGGACGACCTTTTCGCCGAATCAGATCGACATCGATGTCCGGCATCCGCAGGGAGTGGCGTACCTGGAGCGGATACTCGACGTGTTCGGCGAGAATGGAATCCGGATGGTGCGCCTGGACGCCGCCGGATATGCCATCAAGAAGGCCGGCGGCAGCTGCTTCATGATGCCGGAGACGTTCGAATTCATCACCGCGTTCGGCGCGCGAGCGCGCGCCCGCGATATCGAGTGCCTCGTTGAAGTCCATGCCCACCATCGCCAGCAGATCGACATCGGGGCGCATGTGGACTGGGTTTACGATTTCGCGCTGCCGCCGCTCATACTGCATGCATTCAGCTTCCATACGGCGGCAAATCTGAAGGAGTGGATCCGGATCCGTCCCACGAACGCGCTGACCGTGCTGGATACCCATGATGGAATCGGCATCATCGACATCGGCCCGGACCGCAGCGACCCGGATCGACGACCCGGACTCGTACCGGCCGGGGATCTGGATCGGCTGGTAGGCGAAATACACCGCAACTGCCACGACCAGAGCCGCCAGGCCACCGGCACCGCCGCATCGAATCTCGATCTCTATCAGGTCAACTGCACGTTCTACGATGCGATGGGGCGCGACCCGCAGCGCTATCTGGCGGCGCGCGCCGCGCAGTTCTTCCTGCCGGGCATTCCACAGGTCTACTACGTCGGCCTGCTGGCAGGCACCAACGACATGGAGCTGCTGGCGCGCACCGGCGTCGGACGCGACATCAATCGGCACTACTATCCGGTCGAAGAGATCGAAGCGGCGCTGCGGCAGCCAGTGGTGATGCGGCTCCTGGACCTGATCCGCCTCAGAAACTCGCACCCCGCCTTCGACGGGGATTTCACGCTGGCCGAATCGGCGAATGACGTCCTGGACGTCAAATGGGTCAACGGGGCCGAGGTGGCGCGGCTGCGCATCGACTTCGGTTCCCCCGCCTGTGAGCTCACCTACACCGAGCGCGGACGCCTGCGCGGATTCGGATTCGGCGATGCCACGGCGGCCTCAGTCGCGCGCTCCGAGTGAGGGTGGCAACGCGTCGAACCGGTACGCCGGATGTGATTTGAGCCATTCGATTCCGGTCACGTTGATCGGCACGATGGCCGCCAGCGAGTCCCCGCCCCATTCGAGCTTCACTTCGTGGCCCGGATCCCAGGCAGGCCACGCAACGGTGCGGGTGGACGGATCACCGGTCGCGGCGAACGCCACCAGAGCATCCATCATCCGGTCCGACAGCGCATAGTCCGTGGCCGACCAGTCCCGGGTGTGGCGCTGCAGGTTGAATGCGTCGATAGTCCCGAACCAGAACGGGATGTCGGCCGTGTGATAGGCGCCGGTGGTGGCCACGTCGTAGTCAGCGATGTGAACGCCCGGCGCGAAGGCGTGGTGCCGGGAGAACATGTCGATGTAGGTCTTTGCGTGGTTGAAACGCGCCTGCAGCTGCGCGCAGGTGCGGGCATTGTTTTCCAGTCCGCCTTCGCGGGCGACACGGATCCCGGCCGCGCGCAGGTCCGCGGTGTCCGGCGCCGGGTACTGCTGCAGGAACCCGTCCGCATCCGCCCCGTAGATCCGCCGCGCGATGCCACGATACTCGTCGGCACTCAGCGCGTTCACGAACGGACTCGCCGACTCCTCCTTGTTGAAGCTCGCGATGATGGGGACGACCGTCATGGCGTGCGCCTCGAGCGTCTCCTGCAGCGGGCGCGTGAGGAAGTAGCCATCGATGACCGGTACGGCCCGCACGCCCTTGCGCACCGTCACCCCGATCTGGCTCTCCAGCTGCGCCGCAACGAGCCGGTCGGCCGGAACATTACGCAGGTCGGCGAGGCTGCCGGCGCCGAGATACGTCTGGATCTCCAGGCCGTTGCGCTCCCCGTCGGCGAGCGAGGGCAGGTTGGCCGTGAAATTGCAGCCCGAGGACATCATCGCACGGGAGAACAGTCCCCGGGACAGCGGGCTGAACAGGTGGTACGCGACGGAGCCGGCACCGGCGGACTGCCCGATCACCAGTATGCGCTGCGGGTCACCGCCAAACTTCCCGATGTTGTCGTGGATCCACTGCAGCGCCAGGGTCTGATCGAGCAATCCGTAGTTCCCCGAGTGGCCCGCCTGCTCCCGGGTGAGCTGCGGATGGGCCAGGAACCCGAGGATCCCGACGCGGTAGTTGAAGTTCACGAACACCACACCGCGGCGCGCGATGATCTCACCACCGTAGGTCGGTATGCCGGCCGAGCCGATCGTGAAGCCACCGCCGTAGATGTAGACGATGACGGGGAGCCTCGCGGCAGGATGCGCTCCGGCCGGTGCCCAGATGTTCAGGTACAGGCAGTCCTCGGATGTCGCCTCCTCGCCGTAGTAATGGTTGATGTCGTGCGCGCGCAGCACCTGGACGCACTCGGGCATCTTGCGATCCGCGTTCCACACGCCACGCCAGCTGATGTGCTCGGGCGGTCGCCATCGCAGCGGCCCCGTCGGAGGCTGCGCGTAGGGCACTCCCAGCCAGGCCTTGATGCCACTGTCCAGTTGCAGGCCGGCCACGCGCCCGGTGGTGGTCGCGACCACCGGCAGCGGCCGTTCGACGGGCCACGCCCGCAGATCACCCACGCCCCCGAAGAGTGCGGCCGATGCAGCCACTGCCACGATCACCATCCGGCGCATGATCACCCTCCCGTGTCCGCAGGCGCCATTCACCAGGCCGGATTGACCTCGGTGGCCGCCATGTCATCGCGCTGTTCATTGAAGATCTGACGGCGAGTGAACAGCCAGCGTCCATCCACACGCCTGAGCTCATCCTCGTAGTGACCGTATGCGCCCAGGTAGGGCCGCCGGTCACGCATGTCATCGTTGAACTCGAACCAGTAGGCGCGGCCGGTCGCCCGGTCGCCATCGATACGCAGTACGATATTGCTGATGAAGTGCCGGCGCCGCGACGGCCGCAGCGGCGCGAGCCCCGCGGCCGCCTTGAGGTCCACATCG
>DATJPN010000088.1:0-3223 GCA_035506335.1 Steroidobacteraceae bacterium
CCATCCCCATTTTCGCCCGGTCGAGTGCCTCGAGCTGGCGGGTGATGTCGGAGAAGACGAGCACGTACCCGGTGATCTCCCGCCGCATCCCGAGAATCGGGGCAGCTTCGAGGCGCAGAAACCGCCCGGTGCAGCCGGTCACGAGCGCGGAGGCGCGTGCCGCTGCACGCCCCCGTCGCAGCTGATCGACAATGTCCTCGAAGAGGTGGCCCACGACGCCCTTGTCCAGAAGTCCGAGAAGCGATCTTCCCAGCCCGACGTAGCACCCGAACCGCTCCGGAGTCGAAGATGACTGCGGCGGGTCGCCCGCGCCGAGCAGCACGCGCGCGCGCTCGTTGTAGAGGCTGATCACTCCCTCCGGGTTGCAGATCACGACCCCTTCGTCCAACTCCGCGACCACGACGGACAATACGCCGCTCTCCGCGCGCGCCTGCGATGCGGATGCGCGGATGCGCTCGTCGAGCGTGAGCTGCAGCCGCGCGACGCGTTCGGCCGCACGATTGATCGACTCGGCCAGGCGCATGACTTCGCGGCTGCCGTGCAGCCGCAGGCGACGCTCGGGCGCGGACTCGAAGAGGATCGCCACCTCCTCGGAGAGACGCGCAATCGGCAGGATGTACAGGCGGAAGACCCAGTCCACACCGAGCGCGACCGCGACCAGGACGACGGCTGCCAGAGTGATGAACTCGCCGGTGTGGCGCTGCAGAATGGCGCGCAGCAGGGCCGCCTCAGGCGGCGCCAGCCGGTCCCGGACGATCACCCCGACACCGGCGCACACCCCGGCCAGACACAGGAGTGCGAGCGTCGTGAACGCCCAGAAGGAGCGGTGGCGGATCACCCGCGGCGCCATCTCATTCCCCTGCCGGCCTAGTGCACGAACGCCCGGTTGAGCTCGAGGATCATGGCCTGGACCCGACTCATGGCGGCGAACGATTCCTTGAGCCTCTTGCGCTCGAGCCGGCTCAGGCCGTCCGGATCGATGAAGTTGTCGGGCGCGCTCCCGTTCACGACCTGCTCGTACTGGTGCCGGATGCGCAGCGACATCACGCACTCGAACGCGGCGGCGAGCTCATCGTGCTGTGCAGGTGCAAGGGCGTGCAGGTCGCGCAAGGCCTGCAGCCGTTCGAGCGTGCCGGTCTCCGTGATGCCGTGGGAGATCGCCAGGAAGCGCACAGCGCTCACGAGCGGCGTCATCCCCTTGAGCTTCAGGTCGAAGCGGCCCTTGTGCTCGGCATTGCGCTCGACGAGGAAGGTTCGGAACATCCCGAGCGGCGGGGTGAACTCGAGCACGGTGTTGGCCAGATGCCCGAGAAACCGGCGTTCGCCGGTCGCAACCCGCCGGACGTGCTCGCGCAGATCGACCGCCAGTTCGAACCGCCCGTGCAGCGGCCGGAAATCGCAGAACACCAGGAACTTCAGGAGGTGATCGGGCACCGGTTCGGTCACCCAGGTGGAAAAGTTGGAGGTCCAGACCGAAAGGGGCTGGCACCAGGCGGGGGTGCTGGCCATGTAGCCTGCCGGACAGCGCGGGAAACCGATCGCGATCAGATTGGCTATGGCGGCCTGCGCAAACCGCCCGAAATACCCGCGCACCTCCTCGGCCGCGTCCGGGGTGTCGCCGTACACGAGCGCGTTGTCCTGGTCGGTCTTGAAGGTCTGCTCGCGGCGCCCCTCGCTGCCGAAGAGAATCCAGCAGTACGGCGCCGGCGTCCGGCCGAGTCGGGTCTCCGTCAATTCGAGGACGCGTGCCGCGAGCCGGTCATTGATCCGACTGATGGCATGCGTGATCCGCCCGGCCGGCGCTCCGGCCGCGACGAGCGCACCGACGACCGCCGTGGTCCGCGCTGCCAGCGCCGCCAGATCCGCGACGCGCTCACGGCCGCTGATGTCCCGCACCAGGGACGCCACGGCCTCCTGGACATCCTGCGACATCACGGGCCCCTCCGGCATGAGCGGCGCCTCACCGCGGCACCGGGCGGGGGCCGGCGCCCCCCGCCCGTTTCGCCCGCTTGGTTCGAGGAAGAGAACGCGCTACTCCGCCCCGACCCCCAGGTACGTCCGCAGCTTTTCGTCCTCGTAGCGGGCTTCGGCTTCGGGGTCCGGGGACAGCAGCGAGAACACCACCGCGACCACGAAGGCCAGGCTCATGGAGACGATTGCGGGGTTGCGCAGCGGGAAGATCGCCTCCCGGTACTTGAACACGTCCACCCAGACGGTCGGGCTGAGCACGATCAGCAGAGTCGCCGAGAGCGAGCCCACGATGATCGCCCAGACCGCCCCCTGCGTGGTGAAGCGCCGCCAGATGATCGACAGCAGCAGGGCCGGGAAGTTGCCGCTGCAGGCGATCGCGAAGGTCAGACCGACCATGTAGGCCACGTTCTGGCCCTTGAAGGCGATGCCCAGCAGGATGGCGGCGATGCCGAAGACCACGGTCGAGATCCGGGCCACCTTGACCTGTTCGCGTTCCTCGGCCTGACCGTCGCGGAAGACGTTGAGGAACAGATCGTGGGCCATCGCCGAGGCCGCGGCGAGCGTCAGTCCGGCGACCACCGCCAGAATGGTGGCGAAGGCCACCGCGGCGATGAACCCCATGAACGCCGTACCGCCGATGAACTCGGCCAGGAGCGGCGCGGCCATGTTGCCGCCGGCATCGACCTTGCCGATGATGTCCTTCCCGACCAGGACTGCGGCCGTGAAACCGACGATCGGGATGATGCAGTAGAAGTAGCCGATGAAGGAGGTCGCCCAGATCACGGACTTGCGGGCCGACTTGGCGTCCGGCACGGTGTAGAAGCGCATCAAGATGTGCGGCAGACCCAGCAGGCCGAGCATCAGCGCCAGCCCGAGCGATATCGCATCGATCGGGTTCGTCACGAGACCGCCCGGGTTGAGCATCGTCGCCTGGTATTGCTCCTGCACGGCGCCGTAGAGCGCGCCCGGGCTGAACCCGAACCGGGCCATTCCGATCAGCATCAGCGCCGTCACGCCGCACAGCAGCAGCACGGCCTTGATGATCTGCACCCAGGTGGTCGCGATCATGCCGCCGAAGAGCACGTACATCAGCATCACGACGCCTACGATCAACTCGGCCGACTCGTACGGCAGCCCGAACATCAGCTTGATCAGGTTTCCGGCGCCGACCATCTGGCCGATCGTGTAGGTCAGCAGCACCAGGATGCCGCCGATCGCCGCCGCCAGACGGATGGGCTTCTGTTTGAGCCGG
>DATJPN010000089.1:0-5547 GCA_035506335.1 Steroidobacteraceae bacterium
GAGGCCCGCAATCAGCCGCAAACTCGACATCGAGGGTCAGGCCGTCAAGGGGGATGCACGCCTCCAGGTCGCCAGCATAGAGCCGCTGCAGACCATGCGGCTATACGACATTACGACCGAGACGGAGGATTTCATCGCCAACGGAGTGGTGAGCCACAATTGCTACGCGCGCCCGAGCCACGCGTACATGGACCTGTCGCCTGGCCTGGATTTCGAGACTCACATCTTCTACAAGGCCGAGGCGGCGCAGTTGCTGCGCAGCGAGTTGAGCAAGCGCAGCTACGTGTGCAAGCCGATCACCCTGGGCGCCAACACCGATCCCTATCAGCCGCTGGAGAAGAAGCTCAAGGTGACGCGCTCGATCCTGGAAGTACTGCGGGAGACGCGGCATCCGGTCACGATCATCACCAAGGGTTCATTGATCGCGCGCGACCTGGACCTGCTCGAGGCACTGGCCCGCGACCGACTCGTCAACGTGTTCGTGACGGTGACCACGTTGGACAACGATACGAAGCGATTGCTGGAGCCGCGGGCTGCGGCGCCCTTGGCGCGCCTGAAGATCATCCGCCAGCTTACGGACACTGGGGTCAATGTTGGCGTGCTGGTGGCGCCGGTCATTCCCGCGATCACGGATCACGAGCTCGAGCAGGTGCTGGACGCGGCGGCGCAGGCCGGTGCACGCCACGCCGGCTATGTCATCCTGCGCCTGCCGCATGAGCTGAAGATCCTGTTCCGCGAGTGGCTCGAAACGCACTATCCGGCGCGTGCCGCGCATGTCATGTCCATCATCCAATCGATGCGCGGCGGACAGGACAACGATCCGCGTTTCGGTTACCGGATGCGTGGCATGGGCCCGTTCGCGCAGCTCCTGCGCCAGCGCTTCCAGCTCGCCTGTACCCGCCACGGGTTGGAGCGGGGCATGGCGGCGCCGCTGCCGACGGACCTGTTTCAACGGCCACCGGGTGATTCCGGGCAGCTGGATTTCGGATTCTCCAATTCCTAGGGAAGGCGGGCGGGTCGCATTGCGACCGTAATGCTAAGCTTCGCAGCGTGGTGGAAAACGCCTGGAAAACGGTCTGGCTCGCGGGTGCCAGCGGCATGGTCGGCTCTCGGGTGCTGGAGCGTCTGCTGCAGGCGCCGGAGCATGCGCGCATCATTGCCGTGACGCGCCGGCCACTGGGCCGTGACTATCAGCGCCTCGCCAACCGCATCGTGCCGTTCGCGCAGCTCGAGTCCCAATTGAGGAGCCAGACCTGCGATACGGCGGTGTGCTGCCTCGGCGCCTCCTACAAGGAGGCCGGATCCGAAGGCGCCTATCGCGAGGCCGTGCAGGTCAACGTCCTGGCCTTCGCCCGGGCGGCACGGTCCGCCGGGGCGCGGCGCTTTGTTGCACTCTCGTGTCACACGGCGGACTCGGCGTCACGGCATACGCCCGCGCGGATCCAGGGCGAGACCCTCGATGCCCTGGTGGCGATGGGTTTCGAGTCCCTCGACATCCTGCTGCCGGGTCCCCTGCTGGGTCGGCGCCGGGGCCTCGATGCGTCGGGCCTCGCCTCGATGGCGCTCGCCCTGGTGCTGCGTCCGCTGCAGTTTGGTGCGCGCGCATCACACCGGGCAGTCACGGCGTCCCAGGTCGCGGCGGCCGTGGTGGGCGCGCTGCGCTCGGGGCGGCGCGGGGTCTACCGGTATGATTTTTCAGGCATTCAGTCACTTGCAAGGATCGGCGGCAGAACGTGATGCAGTTCACATCGATGCCCGCCGCGACGTGACAGATTTTACAGCTTGGTAACCGCGCACCGGTGCCGACGGCCTGGTTGTTGCAGCACTCCCCACCAGTTCACGCGGATGTGCCCTTGAGGAAGTTTCGCGTACCCCTGAGAAGCGGGATGGTCAGACGTCTGGCCGCGACGCTCGCCTTCGCCACCCTGGTTCCGGTGCTGGTGGTCGTCGCAGCGGCGTCCGGCGGCACCGTGGGCGGCTGGTGGCGGCTGCTGATCGGGGTGGCCGCTTCTGCGATCTGTACCGGCCTGGGAACGGCCTACCTGGTGCGACGCTACCGGCCGGGTCTCGCGGCGCTGCGGGAAGGAATACGCGATCTGGCGACCACCGGATACGCCGAGGTGCCGACAACCGGGCGCGATGATCTGCACGGCCTGATCCGGTCATTCAATCACTGCGCGCAGCGCCTGCGCACGCAGCTCGCGAACCTTCGGACCCTGAGCGAGGTGGACCGGCTGCTGCTGCAGCCCGGCGGCCTCGAACCTGCGCTGGATGCCATCCTTACCCGGGTTCAGCGCGTGACCGGCTGCAGCAGCGCGGGCATCGTGCTGCGCGATCCGGATGCGCCCTGGCGTGGCCGGGTGTACCAGGCCGCGAAGAGCCACCGCGATCTGCCGGTGAGCCGCGTGGCGCTGGATGCGGACATGATGCACACCCTCGCGGCCGAGTCCGAGGGACTGACCGTCACGCGCTGTGAGCAGACCCGCCACAGCTTCCTGATGCCGCTGAAGAGCCTCGGCTCGGAATTCTTCTGGGTGTGGCCCGTGAAGCTCGAATCCCATGTCGAGGCCATCCTGGCGATCGGCTACCAGGAGCCGCCGAGCGCCGATCCGCACATCGCCCATTGCGGCAGCGAGTTCGCGGCCCGCCTCGCGATCGCGCTCGCGAAGAGCGCGCGCGACGAGCAGCTGTACCGGCAGGCGCACTACGATCCCCTCACCGGGCTTCCCAACCGCGTGCTGTTCTGCAGCCGGCTGTCGGTGGAGCTGCAGAACGCGGCCGTGGGGCAGGGGCGCGGCGCGGTGCTGTACATCGATCTGGATCACTTCAAGAAGATCAACGACACCGTGGGACACGCCGCGGGTGACCAGGTTCTGAACATCGCGGCGCAGCGTCTGCGCGCCTGTGTGAAGGACAGCGACACGGTGGCGCGCCTCGGTGGCGATGAATTCGCGGTGGTCCTGCGCGATGTGGCGAGCCCGGAGGCCGCCGAGTCGGTCGCGCAGCGCATCGTGCTCTCGCTGCAGCAGCCCGTGAACCTCGCCGGATGCGACCATACGGTATGCGCGAGCATCGGCATCGCCCTGTTTCCGCGCGACGGCGCGGCGATCGACGCGCTGCTGCGCAACGCCGACTCGGCGATGTACCGCGCCAAGGACCTCGGCCGCAGCCGCGCCATGTTCTACGACGCGAACATGGGCGGGCAGCGACTGGGTGACAGCGACTCCGGCCTGCAGGTGGCGCTGCGGCGCCGCGAGTTCTCGCTGTTCTACCAGCCGCTATACGCCATTGCCGACGGCTCGCTCACCGGCCTGGAGGTGCTGCTGCGCTGGCAGACCCAGCGCGAGGGCCTGCGGTATCCCGGGGATTTCGTGCCGGCCGCCGAAGAGAGCGGCCTGATCGTCGACATCGGCGGCTGGGTGATGGAGACCGCCTGCGCGCAGCTCGCGGCCTGGCGCGACCAGGGTCTCTCGCCGCCGCGACTCGCGCTCAACGTTTCGTTGCAGCAGCTGCGGCAGCCGCAGTTCGTGCACACCGTGCGCCGCGTGCTCGACCGCTTCGGCCTGCCGGGGGAGATCCTCGAACTGGACATCGACGAGCAGGTGCTCGCCGATCCGGCCAACCGCGGCATCATCGAGCGACTGGCGGACACCGGCGTGTGCCTGGCGCTCGATGGACTCGGCACGGGCTACTCCTCGCTCGCGTACCTGCGGCAGCATCCGATCGGTGCCGTGAAGATCGATCGCAGCTTCCTCGCCAACGTGCCCGCTGATCCGGCGGCGGCCACGCTGATCGAAACCATCATCGTGATGGCCCACTCCCTGCAGAAACGCGTCGTCGCCGAAGGCATCGAATCGATCGAGCAGCTGGATTTCCTGCGCGAACGACGCTGCGACTGCGCGCAGGGCTTCTACCTCGCGCGACCGCTGCCGGCGGCATCGGTGACCGAACTGCTCAGCTCGCGCATCTACGACAACTCCTCCGACGACGCCCGCGAGGCCGGTTGACATAGCCTGTCTGCGTTTGCGGACAGGTCCGGTTTATGTCTCCTGTCGCGGCACGTCGCAATACGCCGCGGCCGGGCAAGATTCGCGGATGAGAGACAATGCGCAAATTCCGCCTTGACGCAAAGTCTCCCGATCCCGACACTGCTTACGTGAAAAAGGCAAACCCGTCGCAAGGCGGGGACGCAAAGCCACCGGTCCGATGGAAGTCACCAGGACGGCGGGGTTACCACTACCGGTGCGGCAGCGCCGGATGATGCGCAAATCCCCCGCCGGCAAGAGTTCCTTCGTCGGGCCCGCACGACCGACCGCTGATCCGGGGAACGCATCATGACACTGGCCATGCCGAAGGCAGACACATCTCCTCCACTCCCGGGCGCCGCAGCGCCGGCCGCGGAGCAGGAATCCTTCGTCATCAACCTGTGCTCCTCGACGACGCCGATGGCCCTGACCCAGCCGCAGCTCGCCGAGCTCAAGCGCTATGCGTTCTTCGTCAGCCGGCGGCTCGAGGACGGCCGCGAGCGTTTCCGCCTGCACATGGGCTACTTCGATTCCCTGCAGCAGGCCGAAGAGCTGCTGCCCCTCGTCCGCGACATCTATCCGGGTGCATGGGCCGGCGAGGCGCCCGGCAAGCGCCTGCGCGCGAAGAGCGCAGCGGCGCGACCGGCACCCGCAGCCCCCGCGCCGCCCGTCGCGGTGCCGGTACCTGCCGCGTCGGAACGCGCCGCACCCACGCTCGCCGCGGCCCCGAATCCCACCGTCGCGCCGAATCCCCCGACGCTGGCGGCCGCGCCGCCCGCGATCCCGGCTCCACCGAAGCCGGCTCCGGTTCGCGTACCCGACCTTCAGCCCAAGCCGGTTGCCCGCACCGGTCCGGTCCGGCGCGACGTCGCGGTGCCCTTGGAACGGCGCTCGAACGTTCGCGAAGTCATGAAGTCCCTGGACGAATCCGCACCCAGGTCCCAGGCGCCCGAACGGCCGGCCGCTGCGCCAGTGCGCGAACCCGGAGTGCTGCCCGAGTCGGCGGTGCTGCGCCTGCTCGAGGAGAAGCGTGGCGATCCACTGAACACGACCAGTACGCCGGCGGCTTTCGCCGTGCAGCTGCAGTGGTCGGTGCAGTCCATCGACCTCGCGCGCGTACCGCCGCTGGCGATCTTCGCGGCGTACACCCTGTACACGGTCGAGGGCAGCCGCGAGGGCCGCCGCTGGTACGGCCTGCGCCTGGGATTCTTCAGCGATGCGAATGCCGCCAAGCAGGTCGCGCAGTACGTGCGCTCCGAGTTCGCCAGCGTGGCGGTGGTACCCGTGAGTCTCAAGGAGCGTGACGGCGCCAGCGGCGCGGTCGGCGGCGCGGCCGCGGTGAATCGGACCACCGAGCGGCTGCCCGACCAATCCGCTGAATTCAAGTTGCTGGACGACACCGGCGATGCGCCGAAGCCGCCCGCTGCTGCCGCCAGCCCCGCCGCCGCCGATCCTTCGCGCGCGAAGCCCGCCGTGGGCGCGAAGAGCCCCAGGCGGCGCGGCCTCCGCGTCGATGCCCACG
>DATJPN010000090.1:0-13971 GCA_035506335.1 Steroidobacteraceae bacterium
GCTCGGGATCAGCGACGGCCTGGTACGGCTGTCCGTCGGCATCGAGAGCGCCTCGGACCTGATCGGCGAACTGGACGCGGCGCTCGCCTGATGCAGACCGCGCGCGACATCGCGAGCTACCGCCGCTACTGGGCCGCGCGCTTCGGCACCGCGCCGTTCCTGCCCATGTCGCGTGCCGAAATGGATCTGCTCGGCTGGGACTCGTGCGACATCATCATCGTCACGGGCGATGCCTACGTGGATCACCCGAGTTTCGGCATGGCGATCATCGGCCGGGTGCTCGAGGCGCAGGGATTTCGCGTCGGCATCATCGCCCAGCCGGACTGGCGCAGCGCCGAGGCCTTCACGGTCCTCGGGCGCCCGAACCTCATGTTCGGCGTGACCGCCGGGAACATGGATTCGATGGTCAACCGCTACACCTCCGACCGGCGCGTGCGCAGCGACGATGCCTACACGCCCGGGGGCGAGGGCGGCAGGCGGCCGGACCGCTCGGTGATCGTGTACGCGCAGCGCGTGCGCGAGGCGTTCAGGGATGTGCCGCTCGTCATCGGGGGGATCGAGGCCTCGCTGCGGCGGATCGCGCACTACGACTACTGGTCCGAGAAGATCCGCCGCTCGGTGCTGCTCGATGCGAAGGCCGACCTGCTCGTCTACGGCAACGGCGAGCGGCAGATCTGCGACATCGCCCATCGGCTGGGCGCCGGTGAGTCCATCACGCAGATCACCGACATCCGCGGCACGGCCTTCACGCGCAAGGAGCGGCCGGAGGGCTGGGTCGAAGTGGACTCCACGCACCTCGACGCGCCGGGGCCTCTCAATGCGCCGGTCGATCCCTACGCCATGGAGCATGCCCCGCCGGCAACGGCCCCGAGTGCGAACGCTTCGGGCGAGCAGGTCGTGCGACGCGTGCCGAACGCGGAGCGCGGCAACAGCGTCATCCGGCTGCCGGCCCATGAGCAGGTCGTCGAGGATCCGGTGCTGTACGCGCACGCCTCCCGGATCCTGCATCTGGAGTCCAATCCCGGCAACGCGCGCGCCCTGGTGCAACGCCACGGCGACGTCGACGTGTGGCTGAATCCGCCGCCCATACCGCTCAGCACCCGTGAGCTGGACTGGGTCTACGAGCGGGAGTATCGCCGCCGGCCGCATCCGGCCTATGGTGATGCGAACATCCCCGCGTACAAGATGATCCGCTTCTCGATCGCCATCCAGCGCGGCTGCTTCGGCGGGTGCACGTTCTGCTCGATCACGGAACACGAGGGCCGCATCATCCAGAGCCGCTCGGAGGATTCGGTCATCCGCGAAGTCGAGGCCGTGCGCGACACGGTGCCGGGGTTCACGGGTGTGATTTCGGATCTCGGTGGTCCCACCGCGAACATGTACCGGCTGGCCTGCCGGTCGCGGGACATCGAAAGCGCCTGTCGGCGGCCGTCGTGCGTGTATCCGGGGATCTGTTCGAACCTGAACACCGATCATTCGCCGCTGATCCGGCTCTACCAGCGCGCCCGCGCGCTGCCGGGCATCAAGAAGGTCCTGATCGCCTCCGGCGTGCGCTATGACCTGGCGGCCGAGTCGCCCGAGTACGTCAAGGAACTGGCCCAGCACCACGTCGGCGGGTACCTGAAGATCGCGCCCGAGGCCATCGGCGAGGGCCCGCTGTCGAAGATGATGAAGCCGGGAGTCGGCACCTACTACCGCTTCAAGGAACTCTTCGACCGCTATTCGCGCGAGGCCGGCAAGGAGCAGTACCTGATTCCGTACTTCATCGCCGCGCATCCGGGGACCACCGATGAGGACATGCTCGAGCTCGCACTGTGGCTGAAGACGAATGGCTTCAGGGCCGACCAGGTGCAGGCATTCCTGCCCTCGCCGATGGCGACCGCGACCGCCATGTACCACAGCGGCAAGAATCCCCTGCATCGCGTCAGCCGTGACAGCGAGGAGGTGGTCGTTCCGCGGGGCCTCAAGGTGCGCCGCCTGCACAAGGCATTCCTGCGCTACCACGACGCCAACAACTGGCCGGTGCTGCGCGAGGCGCTGCGCCGCATGGGCCGCGCCGACCTGATCGGCAACGGCAGGCAGCACCTGGTCCCGGCCTGGCAGCCGGCCGACACCGCCGCGGGGAAGGCCGGGCGGCCGCATGCGACGCGGCCCTTCCGCACCCAGCACACGGCGGTGAGCCGTGGCAAGCGCACCCGGCGGCCGGCGCGATGAACGCCTCCCCGGACCTGCGCGCGGCGCGGGCCTCGCGCAACATCCTCGCGGCCGGCGGCATCTTCATGGCGCTGGCGACGATCTGCGGCGCACTCGGGGCGCACGCGTTGCCGGGACGGCTGTCGCCCGAGCGGCTCGAGATCTTCGACACCGCCGTGCGCTTCCAGTTCTTCCAGGCCCTCGGGCTGCTGGTGCTCGGCGCCGTCGCCCGGGGCGGCTATTCTGCGGGACTGCACGCCGCGGCGCTGGCCCTCGTCGGCGGCATCCTGACCTTCTGCGGCAGCCTCTACCTGCTGGCCTTCCACATCACCCTCGGCGCCCCGCTCGTCGTGGCGTTGACGACGCCGCTCGGCGGCATCCTGCTGATCGGCGGCTGGCTGATGTTCGCCATTGCCTCCTGGCGTCCGCGGCGCCTGGATTGAACGGGCTGCCCATCGAGGGCGCCATCGCGCCACTCAAGGGCGCCCTCGCAACCGCCGCGCGAGTCGTGCTGCAGGCCCCGCCGGGCGCCGGCAAGAGCACCGTCGTGCCGCTCGCGCTGCTCGAGTGCGGGTGGCTCACCGGACGCATCGTCATGCTCGAGCCACGGCGGCTCGCGGCGCGCGCCGTCGCCGCGCGCATGGCGCGGACCCTCGGCGAGGAGGTCGGCCGTACGGTCGGGTACCGCATGCGCCAGGACACCCGCGTGTCGCGCGCCACGCGCATCGAAGTGGTCACCGAGGGGGTGCTCACGCGGATGCTGCAGCAGGACGCGGCGCTCGAAGGCGTGGGCCTCGTCATCTTCGATGAGTTTCACGAGCGCAGCCTGCAGGCTGACCTCGGGCTCGCGCTCGCCCTCGACGCACAGGCCCAGCTCGCCCCGGACCTGAAGCTGCTGGTGATGTCGGCGACGCTCGATGTCGCGGCCATCGCGGCCCGACTCGGCGATGCCCCGGTGGTGCAGTCGGCGGGCCGCTCCTGGCCGGTGGCGACACGGTACGCCGCTGCATCGGCGCCCCTGCTGCCGGGAACGCCCGCGCCGAGCGGCGAGACGGTCGAGTCGGTCACGACGCGGATCGTCCGGCGGGCCCTCGCCGAGGAGTCCGGCGACGTACTGGTGTTCCTGCCCGGAGCGCGCGAGATCCGCCGCGTCAAGGCGCAGCTTGAGGGCGGCGCCCTGCCGCCGGGCACGCGGGTACTGCCGCTGTACGGGGAGCTCAAGCCCGAAGACCAGGACGCGGCGCTCGCGCCGGCGGGCGCGGCGCAGCGCAAGGTGGTGCTGGCCACGAACATCGCCGAGACCAGTCTCACCATCGAGGGCATTCGCGTCGTGGTGGACTCGGGGCTCGAACGCCGGGCCGTGTTCGATCCGGTCACGGGCATGGGATGGCTGCAGACCGCGCGCATTTCCCGCGCCTCGGCGGACCAGCGCCAGGGCCGCGCCGGGCGTGTCGCCGAGGGCGTGTGCTACCGGGCCTGGAGCGAGGCCGCGCAACGCTCGCTCGCGCCCTTTTCTCCACCGGAGATCCTGCAGGCCGACCTCGCGGGGCTTGCGTTGGAGCTCGCCGTCTGGGGCGTGACGGATGCGGCGACCCTCACCTGGCTCGATCCGCCGCCGCCGGCGATGCTCGCGAGCGCCCGGGATCTGCTGCGGCGCCTGGACGCGCTGGACGAGAACGGACGCGTGACGGCGCACGGCCGCGAGATGGCGCGGTTGCCCCTGCATCCGCGCCTGGCCCATATGCTTCTGGCCGCGCGCCCGCTGCGCTGTGTGCCGCTCGCGGCGGATCTGGCGGCATTGCTGTCCGAGCGCGACCTGCTGCGTGCCGCGGCAGGCACCGGCGACGCGGACGTACGTTCGCGGCTGTCGCTGCTGCACGGTGAGGCGGCGCCCGCGGGCGTGGACCGTGGGGCACTGCAGCGCGCGCGGCGGCTCGCCACGCAGCTGCTGCATCAGGCACAGGCGCCCGGCGCCGGTCGTGCGCCAGCCGTCTCCGACCAACTCGGCCTGGAAGGCGTGTTGCTGGCCTTCGCCTATCCCGACCGCATCGCCCGCAGGCGTCCCGGGGGCGAGGGCCGCTTCGTGCTCGCCAACGGCCGTGGTGCGCAGTTCGCCCAGCCGCAGGCCCTGTCGCAGCGCGAGTTCATCGTCGCCATCGACGCGGACGATCGGGATCGCGACGCCCGTATCACGCTCGCGGCACCCTTGTCACTGGCGGACCTGGACGAATATTTTTCATCTCACCTGGGCAGCGTCGACGAAGTCCGCTGGGACGAGCGCGAGCAGGCGGTGCTCGCCCGCCGTGTCACGCGACTGTTCGACCTCGAGATCGCCGAGCGCCCGCTGCGCGAGGTGCCCGCCGAGGCCGCCGCCACCGCCATGCTCGAGGGCGTGAAACGGCTCGGACTCGCCGCACTGCCATGGGACGAGGACAGCCGCGATCTGCAGGCACGCATGGAATTCGTGCGCGCCCATGCACCGCCGGCGGTCACGGCGCACTGGCCGGCGGTGGACGACGCGACGCTCGGCGCCGACCCGGGTCGCTGGCTCACCCCCTATCTTGCGGGAATGACCCGCGTCCAGCACCTCTCACGGCTGTCGCTGACCACGATCCTCAGGAGTCTGCTCTCGCACGAGCAGCGGCTGCGCCTCGAGGAGCTCGCGCCGACGCATTTCACGGCCCCGACAGGTTCACGCATCCGCATCGACTACCGCGACGAACTCGCGCCGGTGATTGCAGTCAGGTTACAGGAGGTCTTCGGGGTGCTCGCTTCCCCGCGGCTGGCCGGCGGCCGGATACCGGTGACCTTCAAGCTGCTGTCGCCGGCGCATCGCCCGGTGCAGATCACTCGCGATCTGGCGACCTTCTGGCAGGGATCCTACGCCGAAGTGCGCAAGGACCTGCGCGGCCGCTACCCGCGCCACTACTGGCCGGAGGATCCGGCCGTCGCCGAACCGACGCGTCGCGCGAAGCCTCCGGGCGGCGGAAAATCCCGGGGCTGACGGGTTCCCGCTTCGTATCGCGGCATGCGATTATCGAATGAATGGAAGCGCAGGATTCGCAGGTGCAGCTGACGGAGGAACGGCTGCGGGAACTCATGCTCTGGCATGGCAAGGACGAAGGCAATCTGCCGCCGGCGGCGACCCTCGTCAATCTGTCGCGCGACACGATCGCGGCGCTTGAGGAGCTGCAACGCACGCGTACCCAGCTGGCCCAGCTGCGTCAGCGCCTCGGGCAGCTGTTCTGGAGCAGCGAGTCGCGCGAACTGCGCGCGGCGCTGCTCGTGGCGCTCGGGGATCCGCCCGAACCGGCGCACGCCGGCGACGCCCCGCCGCCGGTCAGCTGGGCACCCTCCGGCAGCCGGCTGCCGAAGCCCGCCCCGGATCCTGATCCGGTCAAGCCATGCGCGCCCAGCGAACCAGCGTCGCCATGTTCGGCGGCTTGCCGTGCATGAGCAGCGCGACCTTGAATACCTTGGCGGCAAACCACACCACGAGCGCGGCGGTCCCGCAGCCTATGGCGAGCGTGGTCCACACCTCCCAGGCCGGAGGCGGGGCGCTGGAGGCGACGCGCGCGATCATCGCGAAGGTATTGATGGGCGGGATGAAGCTCATCGCGACGCTGAAGCTGGAGTTCGGCGCGAGCCCGACGATGGGCGTGAGGCTGTAGCCGGCAACGAGCAGGATGATGACGGGCCCCATCAACGACTGGGCCTCGGCCATCTGGTTGACCGCCGCGCCGATGGTCAGCATCAGCGACCCGAACACCATGTAGGTGACCATGTAGAAGGCGAGTACGTAGACGATCAGCATCGGCTCGAGCAGCGCCGCCATCGAATAGACGCCGAGCGTGTAGAACGACATCAACAGGTAGATGCCGGTCATGGTCAGGCCCAGGCCGAGGTGTCCGAGCAGCTTGCCCGACATGAGCTCCATCGGGGATACGGCGGCGAGCAGCACCTCGATGACGCGGTTCGACTTCTCCTCGACGGTGGAAGTCATCAGGGCCTGGCCGCCGGAGATGACGCTGATGAAGATCAGGATGCCGCACGCGAAGGGCAGGAAACGGGCGATGCCGCGGGAGCCGGCGTGCTCTCCGGTCGCCGAAACCACCACCGAATCCGGCTGCGTCACCTGCTCGGCCGTGGCGATGGCCGCGGGATCCTCGCCGACGCTGTGCAGGCGCGCCGCGATCAGCGCCGCACGGACGCTGCCGCGCAGGACCGTCTCGGTGTTGTCGTCGATGTGCCCCGAGGTGTACAGGTCGAAGTTGCCGAAGGCGCCCGAATCGGCACGCCGGACCACGGCGTCGGGCCGAACCACGACGATCGCCAGGTGCTGGGGGGTCGCGTTGCGCGGCTGGATGAGCCAGGGCTTGCGGGCCTGTACGTCGGCATCGCCCGGCAGGGGCACCAGCGTCAGTCGCGGAATCGCCGGCCCGGTGACGGTTACCGGCGTGCGGGCGGGCTGGGCGGGCGGCGCGGCCGGGTTCTGACCCGCCTCCATCGACCTGCGCCGCTCGATGTCGGCCGGCGTCACGGTCTGCTGCAGTTCCGCGGTGACCTTGCCGGTCGGGTCGATCACCGTGACCTCGCCGACGACCTGGGGGCTGTTCGAATTGAGGATGCGCGGAATCAGGGTGAAGATGATGACGAACAACACCGGCATCACGAACAGGCCGACGAGAAACGCGCGCGACGTGATCGTGGCCTTGTAGTCGCGCGCGGCGACCAGACCGATGCGACGCAGGGAAATGCTCATGATGAGGCTCCGGTGTTCGACAGGCCCTGCAGGTGGGTGCGCAGGGCCTCGTGTGATTCGTTTGCGGTTCCGGACTCGCTGACCAGGCGGATGAATACGTCCTCGAGGCGGATGCGGGCGAGTTCGATCCGTGCGGGCGCGACCGCGCCGGCCAGCGCGCGCATGGCGCTGCCCGGTTCGGTGCCTTCGACCAGGCGGATGTCGCAGCCCTGATCGTTCAATTTCACGTTCTCGACGCCGGCGACGGACTTGAGCGCGAGCAGATTCGCACCCGGATCCAGGGGCTCGAGCAGGATGCGTCGCCGGTCGTACTGGCGGCGCAGCCCCGCGATGGACTCATCGAGCACCTTGCGTCCCTGGTGGATCATGACGATCTGCTGGCACAGTTCCTCGGCGTGGGCCATGACGTGGGTGGAGAAGATGATGGTGGCGCCGCGGTGGTGCTCCTCGGCGATGACTTCCTTCAGCAGCCGCACGCTCACGGGGTCGAGGCCGCCGAAGGGCTCGTCGAGGATCAGCAGTTCCGGCTCATTCACGATGGCCGCGACGAACTGCACCCGCTGCAGCATGCCCTTCGAGAGGTCCTCGCACTTCTTCGCGAAGACGTCGGTGAGACCGAGGCGGCCGAGGAGGCGGTCGGCGCGCCCGGAAGCCTGGGCGCGGGTCCGCCCCTTGAGGCACCCCATGTAGGTGAGGAAGGCCCCGACGGTCATCTTCCGGTAGGAACCGCGCTCCTCGGGCAGGTAGCCGATGCGGTCCTTGGCGTCCAGCGCCGTTCCGCCGCCGAAGAGGCTGATCGAGCCGCTGTCCGGAAACAGGATCGACATGATCATGCGGATCGCGGTGGTCTTGCCGGCCCCCGAGGGTCCGATGAGCCCGTAGATCGCGCCCTGTGGAATGGTCAGATCGAGGGACTCGATGGCGACCTTGTCGCCGAAGACCTTGCGGATGGCCTGGATTTCGAGGGCTGCTGTCATGGTCGCCTCTTACATGGGCCTGAAGCGGAACTGAAAGGCCTGGCTGACGGGCAACTCCTCGGTCCGGCCCTTGACCGTGAGCCGCAGGCGGCCGTCGGCGCCGGATTCGATGCGATGGATGGCGCCCGCGCGCACGATGACGCTGCGATGGATCTGCCAGAACGCCTCCGGATCGAGCGCCGCGAGCAGCTCGCGCAGCGGCGTGCGGATCTGCACCTCGTCATCGGCGGTCACGACGCGCACGTACTTGTCCTGCGCGGCGAAGAACAGCACCTCGTCGATACCGAGCACGCGCGTGACATGGCCCGCACTGCCCGTGATCCAGCGAATGCCGGCGCTGATGCCGAAGGTCCGGCTGAGGCTCGGCGCCGGTTCGGCCAGACGCTGCTTCAGGCGCACGATGCTCTGGCCCAGCCGGTCGCGGCGGATGGGCTTCAGGAGATAGTCGACGGCGGCGTGATCGAAGGCATCGAGCGCGTGGGCCTCGTACGCTGTCGTGAACACCACCTGGGTTGCGCCCGCGGCGCGCGCGACTTCGAGGCCGGTGAGGCCGGGCATGCGGATGTCGAGGAATGCCACATCGGGGCGCTGTGCCGTCAGGGCCTCGAGCGCGGCCAGGCCATCGCCGCACTCGGCGATCACCTCCAGCTCCGGCCACAGCTCGCCGAGCAGCTCGCACAGCCGGCGGCGCTGCGGCAGCTCGTCCTCGGCGACCAGGGCGCGCGGACGGCTCATGCGGCGGGCTCGTAGGGAATGCGCAGCGTCGCGATGGCGCCACCGGCGGTCCGGTCCATCAGCGCGAGCGAGCCCTGCGGTCCGAAGCGGGTCGCGAGCTGCGCCCGGATGTTCGCAAGACCCGTGCCCATGGCCGCCGTCGCCCGCAGGCCGGCGCCGGTGTCGACGACGTTCACGGCCAGCTGCGGTGCGCCCGCGCGGGTCTCGACGGCGGCATCGATCATGATCTGGCCATCGCCGGTCGTGCGCTCGATGCCGTGCTTGATGGCGTTCTCGACGAGGGAAATCAGCAGCAGGGGCGGAAAGGGATGCCGCTGCAGCGCCTCCTCCACGTCGATGACGAACGAGAACCGCGACCCCATGCGCACTCGCATGACGGTGAGATAGCTGCGGCACACCTCGAGCTGTTCGGCGAGCGAGGAGTGCGCGCTGCCCACGTCGGTGCGCAGCTTCGGCAGCGTCACGCGCAGGTGATCCGCGAGCGCCTCGAGGGTGGCCTCGGCCCGCGCCGGATCCTGGCGGATCAGGCTGTGCACCGAGGCCAGGGTATTGAACAGGAAGTGCGGTTCGACCTGCGCCTGCAGCACCATCAGGCGCAGGTCGGCCTCGACCCGCTTCTGGTCCACCGCGGCCAGCTGCCGCGCATGTTCGGCGATCTGCGACCACTGCTGTTCGCGGAAGAAGGCCAGCAGCGCGAGCCCGCCGCCGAGCAGACTGAAGACCAGGAACTGGTAGCCCCAGATCGTCCAGGTGAACGCGCTCGAGGGGTGGGGCCACTTCGACGGGTCGAATCCCGGAAAGACGGCCATGTAGCGCGGCATGACCCGGTTCTGGGAGAACAGGGCCGCCAGGTGCTGGGCACCGAAACTCAGGACGATCCCGACCACGATCGCCGCGGTCGTGCCGAACCGGGGCTGCGGCAGACGATGCCGGGCGAAGGTCGCAAGTCCCGGACCCGCCGCGCAGAAGACGAACCAGGCCGGAATGCTCACCGCCGCGGTTTCCCAGCCCAGCAGGGTATCGTGCAGCTGCAGCCCCGTGAGCATGCCTTCGAGCGCGCCGACGCCGCCCGTGAGCGGCATGAAGATCGCGCAGCGGCCCTTGAGCCACGGCGCACTGAATACCGGGAAGCGGCGGTACCCCCCGAAGGGGCCCGCGGCATGCGCGACGACATCCGGCGGCAGGGGCTCGCTGAGCGAATACATGCGCCCGATGATAGCCCCGACGGCGGATGAGCTGTCTGAATGCGACGGAGGGGGTCAATTCCGCGACGAAGGACCATAATCCGCTCATGGACAGGATACTCGAACCGGAAATCATGGACGGGGAGGCCGAGGCCGAGGCCTACGCGCGCGCGGACTTCTCCGACTCGAACGAGGCCTTCGTGCGCGACGTGATCGCCCGTTTCCCCGATTGCCTCGGCCGGGTCGTGGACCTGGGCTGTGGCCCCGGGGATATCGCATTGCGACTGTGTCGCGCCGAAGCCGCGGCGCGGGTGACCGGCGTCGACGGCAGCCCCGCGATGCTGGCGATCGCGCGACAGGCGCTGCACGCTTCAGGCCTCGAAGATCGGGTGGGATTCATCGAAGGCCGCCTGCCGGGCGTCGGACTGCCCGACGGGAGCTTCGATCTGGTGCTCTGCAAGGACATGCTACACCACCTGCCCGACGGCCAGGTGCTGTGGCGCGAGATCCGGCGGCTCGGCCGCCCCGGCGCGGCCGTCTGCGTCATGGACCTGAGCCGGCCCGCGACACCTGCGCTCGCGCGCGACATCGTCGAGCGGGTCTCCGGCGCGGAGCACCCGCTGCTGAAGACCGACTTCTACAATTCCCTGTGCGCGGCCTTCACGGCCGAGGAAGTGCGCTCACAGCTGCTCACCGCCGGGCTGCCCCTGACCGTCAGTCAGCTCACCGAGCGGCACCTGTGCGTCAGGGGCCGGCTACCCGGATGACCGTCTTGCCGAAGGACTCCCCGTTGTCCAGCGCCGCGAACGCCGCCGCGGCGTCCTGGAAGTCGAACACCCGGTCGATGACGGGCTTGACGTGGTGGGCCTCGATGAAGGCGTTCAACGCTTCGAAATCGGCACGCGATCCCACGTAGATGCCGGAGGCGGTGACGTTGCCGGTCATCATCGCCATGACCGGTACATCCCCGCCGAAGCCGCCGAGGCCGCCGATGAGCGCGACATGGCCGCCGGGTCCGAGCGCGGCCAGCGCATGCGCCAGCGAGTCCTTCCCGCCGACCTCGAGCACCTGCTGGACTCCGGCGCCGCCGGTGAGGGCCACCACCGGCTTTTCCCAGTCGGGCGTGGTGCGGTAGTTGACGCCGCCGATGGCGCCCAGCGCCTTGGCGCGGGCGAGCTTCTCGTCGTGCGAGCTCGTGATGATGGGTTTCGCGCCATCGGCGACCGCCAGCGACAGCCCGAGCAGCGAGACGCCGCCGGTGCCCTCCAGCAGCACGTAGTCACCGTGCTGCATCTGACCGGTCTTGAACAGGCCATTCCACGCCGTCACACCGGCGCAGGGCAGGGTCGCGGCCTCCTCATAGGTGAGGCTCGCGGGGATCTTCACCACGCCGGCTTCATCGAGGGCGACATACTGCGACAGCATGCCGTCGATGAAACCGCCCAGTGCCGAGGCCGCGACATCCGCCGGCGGCCGGCCCCTGATCCAGGACTGGAAGAAGATGCCGGCGACGCGGTCGCCGACATGGACGCGGGTGACGCCGGGTCCGGTCGCCACGACTTCACCGGCGCCGTCGGACAGCGGCACGAGCGTGCGGCGCGTGCCCACGGGGTACTGCCCGTGCATGACGAAAACGTCCCGCCGGTTCAGTGAGGTGGCGTGAACGCGGATGAGCACCTGGTGGGCGCCGGGTTGCGGCACGGGGACCTGCACCTGCTGCAGGGTGAAGGGTCCCTGGGCTCCCGCGCGGACCAGCTGATACTGCTGCTGCGTCGCCGGGATCTGCGGCGCCGCCGCGACCACCCGGCCGGCGAGCGGTCCGGCCAGCACCGCCGCGAGCACGGCGGCGTAGAATGTCGGCGGTCCGGGGGTTCGGCGGTAACGATCCATCATGCGGCGTCTCATACTCTGCTTCGGCATGGCCTTCATCGCGGCGGGGTGCACGCAGCATACCGCGACCCCGCCGGTCCCGTCAGTTCAGGCGGCGGCCGCCGGCGCCGAGCCCGCCATTGCCTGGTACGCCGGCAGCGTCCAATCCGCCTTCGCCGCAGCGCGCGCGCAGCACAAGCCCGTGTTCCTCTACTGGGGTGCGAAGTGGTGTCCGCCCTGCCACGAACTGAAGGCCACGGTGTTCTCGCAGCCGAGGTTCATCGAGAAGCTGAAGCTGTTCATACCCGTGTACCTGGACGGTGATGATCCCGGCGCCCAGAAATGGGGGGACCATTTTGGCGTGAGCGGCTATCCCACGGTGCTGGTATTGAACGCCGATCAGGCGGAGCTCGCACGGATTTCGGGCGGCATGGACCTGTCGCAGTACGCGCAGGCGCTGGATCTGGTGCTCGGGGATGTCCGTCCGGTGAGCAGCATTCTCGAGGTTCTCCGCTCCGGCAGCACGCGGCCGCTGGACAGGGACGACTGCCGGCGGCTCGCGTATTACGGCTGGGATCTGACCGATGAGCTCGATTCGCACTATGCGGCGTTGTCGCAGACTCTGTCCGCCGCCGCCGTGCGCTGTTCGGCGGCCGAGCAGACCGACCGGACCCGACTGATCGTCACGGCGGCGTGGCTCGCGGCCGACGGCGAGAGCGACGCCCTCAGCGCCGGCAAGCCGCCGGGAGAGCGCCTCGTCAGACTGATTGCCCAGGTGGGCGGGATACTCGCGGACCGCGCTCTGGCCGGTTCGGTCGCGGATGCCCTGCAGGGCCTCGGCGAGTCCTTCTTCAAGGCGGTGCTGCGCGCGACACCGAATGAGGCGCCGCTGTGGAACAGCCGCTACGCCGCGGTCATGGATGCCGCCGCGCAGGACCCGA
The DNA here is from genome assembly GCA_035506335.1 of Steroidobacteraceae bacterium. GTDB lineage: Bacteria > Pseudomonadota > Gammaproteobacteria > Steroidobacterales > Steroidobacteraceae > DAIDKA01. The sequence goes on from DATJPN010000090.1 coordinate 12,662, forward strand.
GGTTCTCCGCCGCGGATCACCTGTACTGCCTGTACGCGAAGCTCACCGCCGCGAAGGCGCTGGACCCGGCCCACACACTGCCGGCCGCGCTCGCCACGCAGGCAAGGGAGCGGATCGATGCCGCGCTGGCGCAGCGGCTCGACGAGCACACCCGCGCGAGCGTGGTGAACGCGGCCGAGAACATCCTGGACGTGCTCGGCGACGACGATCGCGCCTATGCGGTGATCCGCGAGCAGATGGCGCAGTCGAAGTCTCCCTACTACTACATGCTCGATCTCGCCTCGCTCGACGAGAAGCATGGCCACATCGACAGCGCCACGGCGTGGCTGGCGCGCGCCTATGCCGAGTCCGAGGGCGAGGCCACCCGCTTCCAGTGGGGCAGCGAGTACCTGCTCGGCCTGATCCGGATGAAGCCCGCCGACGACGCCGCGATCCAGGCCGCGGGCATCGCCGTGCTCGGCGAGCTCGCCGGGCCCGATCGACTGTATCGACGCACGCGGATCCGCCTCGAGCGCCTGGACCGCGCGCTCACCCGCTGGAATGCGCAAGGTGCCCATGCCGCCACGATCGCGACACTGCGGCATCGCATGGACGGCATCTGCGGACAGATCCCCCCGGATGATCCGGCCCACGCGACCTGCCGGGGATTCCTGGCCGGTGCCCCGGACGGCGCCTGAGGCCGGCGACGAAGCGCTTGGGACGGACGTTGCGACAGTGGTATTGTCTGCCCCCTTTCGCGACGGGCCTGTAGCACAGCGGTTAGTGCAGGGGACTCATAATCCCTTGGTCCTTGGTTCGAATCCAAGCAGGCCCAATTGATTCTCCGCTGTTTATTACGGTTACTTGGGTAACGGTGATCGCAAAGTTTGCCGCAGCCGTGGCGAAACGGCCTCCTCACCATGACGACCCATTCGACCCCGGAACCCCCGGCCAGATAGACTTGATCCCGCACGTCCGAAAAGAGGCGGGCTCGCGACGTGGTTGCCGTCCGATCATTGAGAGCACGAGGAGTCGCGTTTGCCGGGCATCTTCATCAGCTACCGCCGAAGTGATAACCCGGATGCCGTGGGTCGCCTCTATGACCGGCTCGTGGCCGAGTTCGGCAAATCCAAGGTGTTCAAGGATGTGGACTCGATCCCACTGGGCCAGGACTTTCGGGAACACCTGAACGACATTGTCGGCCGCTGCGCGGCGGTGTTGGCGATCATCGGGCCTAGATGGACGGATATTCGCGACGAGGCCGGACGGAAGCGCCTGGAGGATCCGGACGACTTCGTGCGCATCGAACTGGAAGCCGCGCTGGCACGCAG
>DATJPN010000091.1:0-7765 GCA_035506335.1 Steroidobacteraceae bacterium
CGCCTCCCAGGAGAGCATCAAGGAACTGGGGACCAATGGCGGGGGATTCATGAACGCCAATTCGGCCCATCCCTATGAGAACCCCAACGCCGTCACCAACTTCCTGGAGATGCTCGCGATACTGCTGATTCCGACGGCGCTGACCTACACCTTCGGTCGCACGGTGGGGGATACCCGCCAGGGCTGGGCGGTGCTCGCGGCCATGGTCATCCTGTTCGTACCGCTGCTGGGCCTCGCCGAGTACAGCGAACAGGCGGGCAATCCGCTCATCGCCCACCTCGGCGTCGATCAGGCGCCGAGCGCCCTGCAGTCCGGCGGCAACATGGAAGGCAAGGAAACCCGTTTCGGCATCGGCGCCTCGGCCCTGTTCGCCACGGTGACCACCGGAACGTCGACCGGTGCCGTGGATTCCATGCACGACTCCTTCACTCCGCTCGGCGGCTTCGTGCCGCTGTTCCTGATGCAGCTGGGCGAGGTGGTGTTCGGCGGCGTCGGCACCGGGCTGTACTCGATCCTGGTCTTCGCCCTCGTGGGCGTCTTCATCGCCGGGCTCATGATCGGACGGACACCCGAATACCTGGGCAAGAAGATCGAGGCCTTCGAAATGAAGATGACCTCGATCGCGATCCTGGTCATGCCGATCATCGTCCTGGTGGGCACCGCCGTGGCGGTCACGATGAGCGCCGGGCAGGCCGGCGTCGCCAATCCGGGCGCCCATGGCTTTTCGGAAATCCTCTATGGATTCACGTCGGCGGCCAATAACAATGGCAGCGCCTTCGCGGGACTGTCCGCCAACACGCCCTTCTACAACGTGGCGCTGGGCCTGGTCGTCTGGTTCGGCCGCTACTGGCCGATCGTGGCCGTGCTGGCGGTGGCGGGGTCGCTGGCCGCCAAGAAGCGGGTGCCGGTCACCTCCGGAACGATGCCGACCCACGGACCGACCTTCATCCTGCTGCTGATCGGCACCATCCTGCTGGTCGGCGCGCTCACCTTCGTCCCGGCGCTGGCCCTGGGACCCCTCGTCGAGCACCTGATGCTCTGGCATTGACGGCTCACACCGAAGGCACCAATCATGATGCATCAGAAACTGTCCATGTTCGATCGCTCGCTGCTGGCACCCGCGGTAGCGGATTCCTTCACCAAGCTCGATCCGCGCGTGCAGTGGCGCAACCCGGTGATGTTCGTCGTCTACATCGGCGCCATCCTGACCACCGTGCTCGGCATCCAGGCGCTGGCGGGCAAGGGCGAGGCGCCGGCGTGGTTCATCTTCCATGTGGCGGTGTGGCTGTGGTTCACGCTGCTGTTCGCGAATTTCGCCGAAGCGCTGGCGGAGGGCCGCAGCAAGGCGCAGGCGGCGGCCCTGCGCGGCCTGAAGCAGGCAGTGTCGGCCCGCAAGCTCGCCGATCCGGCCGACCGGACCCGGCACACGACGGTTCCGGCCACGACCCTGCGGCGCGGCGATGTGGTTCTGATCGAGGCCGGCGAGTACGTGCCGGCCGATGGCGAGGTCATCGAGGGCGCGGCCTCGGTGGACGAGAGCGCCATCACGGGCGAGTCTGCGCCCGTGATACGCGAATCCGGTGGCGACTTCTCCGCGGTCACGGGCGGCACGCGGGTGCTTTCCGACTGGATCATCGCGCGCGTCACCGTCAACCCCGGCGAGACCTTCATCGACCGCATGATCGCGATGGTCGAGAGCGCCGCGCGGCAGAAGACCCCGAACGAGATTGCCCTGACCATCCTGCTGGTGGCGCTGACGCTGGTGTTCCTGTTCGCCACGGCGACCCTGCTCCCGTATTCGCTGTACAGCGTCGCGGTGGCCAAGCTCGGCACGCCGGTCACCATCACGGCGCTCGTGGCGCTGCTGGTGTGCCTGATTCCGACGACCATCGGTGCGCTGCTGTCGGCCATCGGGGTCGCCGGCATGAGCCGCATGATGCAGGCGAACGTGATCGCCACTTCCGGACGGGCGGTCGAAGCGGCGGGCGACGTGGACGTGCTGCTGCTCGACAAGACCGGCACGATCACGCTCGGCAACCGGCAGGCGGCCGCCTTCATTCCGGCTCAGGGCGTGACGGAGGAGGAACTGGCCAGCGCCGCGCAGCTGGCCTCGCTGGCGGATGAGACACCGGAGGGCCGCAGCATCGTGATTCTGGCGAAGCAGCGCTTCCAGCTGCGTGAGCGCGATCTGCGTGCGCTGGGCGCGACCTTCGTGGCGTTCTCGGCCCATACCCGCATGAGTGGCGTGGACATCGGCGCGCGCCGGATCCGCAAGGGCGCCGCCGAGGCGATCCTCAAGGACCTCGAAGCCACCGGCAGCGTGCATCCGAAGGGTATCCAGGGCATCCAGGCGGCGGTGCAGGACGTGGCCCGACGGGGCAGCACGCCGCTCCTGGTGTCGGATGCGGGACGGGTGCTGGGCATCATCGAGCTGAAGGACATCGTCAAGGGCGGCATCAAGGAGCGCTTCGGGGAGCTGCGCAGGATGGGCATCAAGACCATCATGATCACGGGCGACAACAAGCTCACCGCGGCGGCCATCGCGGCGGAGGCGGGCGTCGATGACTTCCTGGCCGAAGCCACACCGGAGGCCAAGCTGCGCCTGATCCGGGCCCATCAGGCCGAGGGACGGCTGGTGGCCATGACCGGGGATGGCACCAATGACGCGCCGGCATTGGCGCAGGCCGATGTGGCGGTGGCCATGAACACCGGTACGCAGGCCGCGAAGGAGGCCGGCAACATGGTGGACCTGGATTCGAACCCCACCAAGCTGATCGAGGTCGTGGAGACCGGCAAGCAGATGCTGATGACGCGCGGGTCGCTGACCACATTCTCCATTGCCAATGATGTCGCCAAGTACTTCGCCATCATTCCGGCCGCCTTCGCGACCACCTATCCACAGCTGAATGCGCTGAATGTCATGCACCTGGCGAGTCCGTTCTCCGCGATCCTGTCGGCGGTGATCTTCAACGCGCTGATCATCATCTTCCTGATCCCGCTCGCCCTGAAGGGCGTCCGGTACCGGCCGCTCGGTGCGTCGGTGCTGTTGCGCCGCAACCTGCTGGTCTACGGCGTGGGCGGTGTCATCGTGCCGTTCCTGGGCATCAAGGTCATCGATCTTGGGCTCGCAATGGTCCACCTGACTTGAGGTCGATACTCATGTATTCAAACATTCGTCCGGCCCTGGTCCTGCTGCTGAGCTTCACGGTGCTGACCGGCATTGCCTACCCGCTGGTCATCACGGGCATCGCCCAGCTCGCGTTCCACGAAGCGGCCTCGGGCAGCATCGTGATGCGCGACGGCAAGCCCATCGGATCGCGGCTGATCGGCCAGAACTTCAGCGATCCGAAGTACTTCTGGGGGCGCCTTTCGGCCACCACGCCGCAACCCTACGCCGGCACGGGCTCCACGGGTTCGAATCTGGGCCCGCTCAATCCGGCGCTGACCGATGCCGTGAAGGCGCGTATCCAGGCGCTGCGCGCGGCGGATCCGGGCAACACCGCGGCGGTGCCCGTGGACCTGGTCACGGCCTCGGCGAGCGGCCTGGACCCGCAGATGAGTGTCGCGGCGGCGCTCTATCAGGTCCCTCGCGTCGCCCGCGCCCGGGGCCTGGCGGCCGGTGAGGTTCGCAACCTGGTGGCGGCGCACGCCGCAGGCCGCTTCCTCGGGGTGCTCGGTGAGCCCCGGGTCAACGTGCTGGAGCTGAACCTCGCCCTGGATGCTCTCGCCCACGGGGCGGGCGGCCGGTAATCTTGCGGCCATGGGGGAACGTCCGGATCCGGATCAACTGCTGGAACATGTTCAGGCCGAGGAGGCGCGCGCCAAGCGCGGGCGGCTGAGGATCTTCTTCGGCGCCTCGGCGGGCGTGGGCAAGACCTACGCCATGCTCGAGGCGGCGCGCGCCGTGAAGGCATCGGGCACGGATGTGGTCCTGGGCTACATCGAACCGCATGGCCGCCTGGAGACCGAGCGGCTGATGGAGGGTCTGGAGCGGCTGCCGACGCGGGTCGTGCGCTATCGCGACATCACGCGCAACGAATTCGATCTGGATGCGGCCCTCGCCCGGCATCCGGCCATCCTGCTGGTCGACGAGCTGGCCCATTCCAATCCGGTCGGTGGCGAGCCGCCGGCGCGGCACCCGAAACGCTGGCAGGACGTCCAGGAACTGCTGGAAGCCGGCATCGACGTGTGGACCACGGTCAATGTCCAGCACCTGGAAAGCCTCAACGACCTGATCACGCAGACCACCGGCGTGCAGCAGCGCGAGACGCTGCCGGATCATGTGTTCGACGAGGCGGACGAAGTCGAGCTCATCGACCTGCCACCGGATGACCTGCTGGCGCGGCTGCGCGCCGGCAAGATCTATCTGCACACCGACGCGGCGAATGCCGTGGAGCGCTTCTTCCGCAAACCCAACCTCATGGCGCTGCGCGAGATCGCCCTGCGGCGCGCCGCCGACCGGGTCGAAGCCGCCGCACGGGATTCGGCCGCCATCGACCGCACGTCGCGCTCACGACTGGCGAGCGACCGGGTGCTGGTCGCGACCGGGCCGGATGCGCAGTCCGAACAGCTGATCCGTGTGGGCAAACGGCTGGCCGATGCCCTGGATGCCGACTGGACCGTGGTCTACGTCGAGACGCCCGCGTTGCTGAAACTCTCCGAGGCGCAGCGCAACCGCCGCATCGAGCTGCTGCGCCTGGGCGAATCCCTGGGCGCGGAGACCGTCACCCTGGATGGACCGACCGCGGTCGAAGCGCTGCTGGAGTATGCGGCCACCCGTAACGTGACGCGGGTGATCGTCGGATCCCCGAAGCGCCATGGCTGGCGGGCGCTGCTGCGGCCGTCGACGGCGACGGAGCTCGCCCGGCGCGCCCGCGGTTTCGATGTCATCACGGTCGCCGCCACCGCCTCGCCGACCACCGAAGGCCCGGGGCGCCACGCCGGGGGGGACCGGCTGGCCTCACCCGTGAACTGGCGACGCTATGGCTGGGCGCTCGGCCTGACCATCCTGTGCACGGGCCTCGCGTTCGCCATGTTTCCGTACGTCTCGTCGGTGAACCTGGTGATGGTGTACCTGCTGGGTGTGACCATCGCGGGCTTGCGGCTCGGGCGGGGGCCGTCGGTACTGGCATCGGTTCTGAGCGTGGCGGCGTTTGACTTCTTCTTCGTGCCGCCGCGCTTCAATTTCGCGGTCTCCGATGCGCAATACCTGATCACCTTCGCGGTGATGCTGCTGATTTCGCTGGTCATCGCCACGCTCATGGCGAGCGTGCGCCAGCAGACCCGGGTGTCCGGTGCGCGCGAACGGCGGACCGCGCTGCTGTATGCCATGAGCCGGGAGCTGGCGGGGGCGCGCGGCACGAGGAACCTGTGCCAGATCGCCGTGCGGCACGTGGCCGAGGTGTTCCAGTGCAAGGCCGTCGTGCTGTTGCCGGATGCCGCCGGCCGGCTGCGCTTTCCGGAGGATCCGCCGGGGGAGACCTCGCTGCGGGGAGCGGATCTGGCGGTGGCCCAGTGGGTGACGGACCATGGGCGGCAGGCCGGTCTGGGTACGGACACATTGCCGGCCGCGGCCGCCTTGTATGTGCCGCTGGGGGATGCGAGCCGCCAGCTCGGGGTGCTGGCGGTGTTGCCCGAGAATCGGCGCCGCGTGATGCTGCCGGAGCAGCGCCACCTGCTGGAGACCTTCGCGGGACAGACGGGCCTGGCGCTGGAGCGGGCCATCCTGGCCGAACATGCGGAAGCGGCGCGGATCTCGGCGCAGAGCGAAAGTCTGCGCAATACGCTGCTCGCCTCGATTTCGCACGATCTGCGCACGCCGCTGGCGGTGATGGCCGGCGCCGGGAGCACGCTGGCCGAGCACGGTGAGTCGCTCGATCCGGCCACCCGGGTCACGTTGGCGCGTTCCATCGAGACCAAGGCACGCGAGATGTCCGATCTCATCTCCAATGTGCTCGACCTGACGCGTTTCGAATCCGGCCAGATCCGTCTGCGCAACGACTGGCAGACGGTCGATGAACTGGTGGAGCCCGCCCTGCGGCGGCTCGAGGCCCCGCTCGCCCGCTACAGCGTGACGCTGCGGCTGCCCGCCGACCTGCCGCCGGTGTGGGTGGACGCGAACCTCATCACCCAGGTCTTCACGAACCTGCTCGACAATATCGTCAAGTACACGCCGCCCGGCACCCACATCGTGATTTCGGCGACCGAGGATGACGGTCCTGACCGTCCCCGGGGCTCGAGCGTGCGCGTGACCGTGGATGACGATGGCCCGGGGCTCCCCGCCGGTGATCCGGAGCGGCTGTTCGAAAAATTCCAGCGCGGCAGCGGCGAGGGCACGATCGTCGGGGTGGGCCTCGGGCTTGCCATCTGCCGGGCGATCATCCGGGCGCACGGCGGGGAAATCGGGGCCCGTGCGCGCCCCGGTGGCGGCACGCGGATCGAACTGACGCTGCCCGCCGTGGAGCCGCCATGACGCAGGCGATGCACCAGATTCTGGTCATCGAGGACGACGCCTCGATCCGGGAAGTGCTGCGGGCCCTGTTCGGCTCGGTCGGGTTCCGGGTCATCGAGGCCGCGACCGCGGCGCGGGCGGACATCGAGTCGCGTGCCCACAAGCCGGATCTGCTGCTCGTGGACCTGGGGCTTCCCGATGGGGACGGGCTGACGGTGATACGCCAGGTGCGCAGCTGGTCGCCGGTGCCCATCATCGTGCTCTCGGCGCGAACGATGGAGGAGCAGAAGATCGCGGCGCTCGATGCCGGGGCCGACGACTACGTGAGCAAGCCCTTCAGCGCCGCGGAACTGCTGGCCCGGGTACGCGCCGCCCTGCGGCGCCACGTCCGCGCCACCGATCCGGCGCCGCAGCTCGCCTTCGGCAGCATTGCCGTGGACCTGCATCGGCGTGACGCCACCGGGCCGCACGGGGAAGTACACCTGACGCCGCTGGAATACCGTGTGCTGGAGTGCCTGGCGCGGCACAGCGGCATGATCGTGACGCAGACCCAGCTCATCCGCGAAGTCTGGGGTCCGGGCCACCTCGGGGATACCCGCAGCCTGCGGGTGTGCATCAGGAACCTGCGCGGCAAGCTCGAGCCCGCGCCGCATCATCCCCGCTACCTGGTGACCGAGGCGGGCGTAGGGTATCGACTGCGGCAGTTGTGAGGGGGCTATACTCGCCGGATGCGCACGGAAGCAGCCATTTCGAGGGCCGGCGCGGCAGCGCCCGTGGTGGAAGCGGTGGACCTGGAAGCACCGCGCGCCGGCGAGGTGCTGATCCGCATGGTGGCGAGCGGCATCTGTCACACCGATCTTGGCGTGCATGCGGGGCGCGGCCCCGGGACTCCGCTGCCGGCGGTGCTGGGGCATGAGGGCGCCGGCATCGTGGTCGAAATCGGCCCCGGCGTCACCCAGCTCGCGCCGGGTGATCCGGTCGTCCTGAGCGGTTCCTCCTGTGGCGTATGCCCCAGCTGCCGGCGCAATTTCCCGAGCTATTGTCGCGAATCGATGCCCCGGAACTTCGGCGGCCAGCGGCCGGACGGCAGCAGCGCCCTGAGCCAGGGCGGGGTACGGCTCGGCGGTCACTTCTTCGGTCAATCCTCGTTCGCGCGTCACTGCGTCGCGGCCGAGCGAACGGCGGTGAAAGTGCCCGCGGATCTGCCCCTGGAGGTGCTCGCCCCCCTGGGCTGTGGCGTCATCACCGGCGTTGGGGCGGTGCTGATCTCGCTCGGCCTGCGGGTGGGCCAGTCGATCGCGGTCTTCGGCGTCG
>DATJPN010000092.1:0-9301 GCA_035506335.1 Steroidobacteraceae bacterium
CCTCGAAGGTGTAGTCGCCGACCTTCACGGCGGTGCCGGGCTGGGGGATCGTTTCGAGCCGTTCGAGCAGCAGGCCGTTGATCGTCTTCGGACCATCGGTCGGCAGGTGCCACTGCAGCGCGCGATTCAGGGCGCGGATCGTGGCGCTGGCATTGAGGATGAAGACGCCCGGCTTCTCCACGTACACGTCCTTGTGGGCGATCGTGGCCGTGTCGGTCGTGAACTCGCCGACGATCTCCTCCAGGATGTCCTCGAGCGTCACCAGCCCGTCTATGTCGCCGTATTCGTTGACCACGAAGGCGAAGCGCCGCTGGTTGCGCTGGAAGTTGGTCAGCTGCACGGCAAGCGGCGTGCCCTCGGGCACGAAGTACGGCTCGCGGCCGCGCGCGATCTCGATCAGCCGTTCGCGCGTGAGGCTGTCGCGCGCCAGTTCCTGCACGATGCGCTTCATGTGCAGCACGCCGAGGATGTTGTCGAGTTCCCCTTCATATACCGGCAGTCGCGTGTGCAGGGTCTGCCGCAGCTGATCCATGATGTCTTCCCAGGAGGCCGTCACGTCGATGCCGGTGATCTCCTGGCGCGGGATCATGATGTCGTTCACGGTGATCCGTCCGAGATCGAGGATCGACAGCAGCATCTGCCGGTGCCGCGCCGGCACCAGCGGACCGGCCTCGGCGACCACCGTGCGCAGTTCATCGGTGCTCAGCGACTGGGTGTCGCGGCCGGCGCGCACGACCCCGAACACGCGCAGGAATCCATAGGCGCAGCGGCTGGTGACCCACAGCACCGGGCGGGCGACGACCACCAGCACGCTGTAGACATAGGCCGAACTCAAGGCCACCCGCTCGGCGTAGGTGGCACCGAAGATCTTCGGCGCGAGCTCCCCGAAGACGATCATGACGATCGTCAGCACGGCGCCGGCGACGGGCACCGCCAGGTGCCAGCCGGAGCGCTGCGCGAGGATCGTGGCGGCCTGCGAGGCGAAGACGCTGGCCGCGGCCAGGATGACGAGATTGACGCCGAGCCAGTCGTCCGGCCGCTGCATCAGCTTCTCGAGCAGCACCGCCGAGCGCTGGCCGGATTTGGCCCGATGCCGCAGCCGGAAGCGGTTGACGGAGAGCATGGCCACTTCGGTGCCCGAGGAGAAGGCGATGATGATGAGCAGGCCGAGCAGCAGCAGCAGCAGCAGATCCGTTCGGGCGTCGTTCAAGTCGGGCACTCTCCGCAATACGGTCGGCCTGGGGCCATGAGCCCATGGCCGGTTGGCCTATAATGGCCTAATGTTTGACAGCCTGACATCGCGGCTCAGCCGCACCGTGGAGACCCTGCGCGGGCGTGGGCGCATCACCGAGGAGAACGTGGCCGAGGTGCTGCGCGAGGTCCGGGTGGCGCTGCTCGAGGCCGATGTCGCGCTGCCGGTCGTCAAGCAGTTCATCGACCAGGTCAAGACCCAGGCGCTGGGGGTCGAGGTGGCCTCGAGCCTGACCCCCGGGCAGGTGTTCGTCAGCCTCCTGCACAAGCAGCTCGTGGCCCTGATGGGCGGGGCCCGGGCCGGCTTCAGCCTGCGGGCGCAGCCGCCCATCGTCGTGCTGCTGGCAGGCCTGCAGGGCGCCGGCAAGACCACCTCCGCGGCGAAACTGGCCCGATGGCTCATCGAGACCGGGCGCAAACGCGTCCTGCTGGTGAGCACCGACGTGCGCCGGCCGGCCGCCATGCTGCAGCTGGAGCGGTTGGCGCAACAGGTCGGGGCCGAGTACTTCGCCGCCGCGGCGACGCGGGCGCCCCGGGATATCGCCGTGGACGCGCTGGAGCAGGCCCGCCGGGGGGTGTTTGACGTCCTCATCATCGATACCGCCGGTCGCCTGCACGTGGACGAGGCGATGATGCAGGAGGTGCGCGACATCGATGCCGCGGTCGCGCCGGCCGAGCGCCTGTTCGTCGTCGATGCCATGGCGGGCCAGGATGCGGTGAATGCCGCGAGGGCCTTCGGTGGGGCGTTGCAGCTCACCGGCGTGATCCTGACCAAGGCCGACGGGGATGCGCGCGGCGGCGCGGCACTGTCGGTCCGACAGATCACCGGGGCGCCCATCGTGTTTCTCGGGACGGGCGAGAAGACCGATGCCCTGATGCCCTTCGACCCGGAGCGCATGGCCTCGCGGATCCTCGGCATGGGCGACGTCGTGGCGCTGGTCGAACAGGTCCAGCGCAATGTCGATGCGGGTGAGGCCGAGCGGCTCGCACGCAAGATGACCTCCGGCAAGGGCTTCGACATGTCGGACCTCAAGAGTCAGCTCGAGCAGCTGCAGAAGATGGGGGGTGTGGGTGCGCTGCTCGACAAGCTGCCCACCGCCGCGACCCAGAAAGGCGCGGTCTCGGCCGACGCCGGGGACCTCCAGGTGCGCCGCCAGATCGCCATCATCAATTCCATGACGCCCCGGGAACGGCGGCAGCCCGCGCTCATCGACGGGTCGCGCCGCCGGCGGATCGCCCGGGGTTCAGGGGTCCAGGTCCAGGACGTCAATCGCCTGCTCAAGCAGTTCATGGACATGCAGCGGATGATGAAGAGCATGAAGGGCGGGAAGCTGCGCCGCATGCTCGGTGCCCTGAAGGGGGGCATGCCTTCAGGGGTTCCCCGGGGCCTGAAACCTTGAAAACAAATAGATAATTGGCGCTTCATTGCGTAGAATCCGCGCTCTTTTTCGACAGCCGGCCCGCGGGCCGCGGAGATCCAATGGTAACGATTCGCCTGACGCGCCGTGGCGCGCGGAATCAGCCCTTCTATCACGTCGTGGTGACCGACAGCCGCAAGCGCCAGGGCAGCGCCAGTCTCGAGCAGGTCGGGTTCTTCAACCCGATCGCGCGCAAGGGCGAGCCGAAGCTGAAGCTTGACCTGCAGCGTATCGATTACTGGGTCGGCCAGGGCGCGCAGCAGTCCGACCGGGTGCGTCACCTCGTGAGCACCTTCCGCAAGCAGGCGACGGCCCTGGCGGCCTGATCGCCGGCCGTCGCTCTGGCGGCGAGAGTATGGAATGGGTGGAGCTCGGGCGCATCGGCAGCCCGTACGGCGTGTTGGGCTGGATGCATGTCCAGTCCTATACGGATCCACAGGAAAGAGTGCTCGACTACCCGGTCTGGGGTCTGCGGGCGGGGCCGGGCCCGCGGACCGGCTACCGGGTGCTCGAAGGACGGGTTCAGGGGCGTGGCCTGGTGGTGCGCCTGGAAGGGATATCCGACCGGGATGCCGCGGCCGGTTTGCGCGGCGCGCTGATCGAGGTGCGCCGCAGCGAGTTGCCGGCGCCGGGAGAGCGCGAGTATTACCGGGGGGACCTGCTGGGGTTCGCGGTGCGCAATCTTGCGGGGGTGGAGCTCGGCCGGCTCGATCACTTCGTCGAGGGTCCCACGGGGGCCATGATGGTGGTGGCCGGGACGGACGAGCACTGGATTCCGGCGGTACCGCAGTATCTGCGCAAGGTCGACCTGGCCGGACGGGTGCTGAGCGTGGACTGGCCGAGCGATGCGGATTGAGGTCGTGACGCTGTTCCCGGAGCTGGTGTCCGGGGGCTTGAAGTTCGGGGTGCTCGGTCGCGCCATCGAGCGCGGGCTGCTGGCGGTGGGCACTGAAGACCCGCGCAGCCATGCGACCGATGTGCACCGGACGGTCGATGACCGGCCCTACGGCGGCGGACCCGGCATGGTGCTGAAGCCCGAGCCGATGCTCGCGGCGATTCGCGCCGCGCAGGCGCGGTTGCCGCCGGGCAGCGCGCGGATCGCGCTCTCGGCGCAGGGTGAGCGGCTCACCCAGGAGCGGGTCCGGGAACTGGCCGGGCTGCCGGGAATGGTGCTGGTCGCGGGACGCTACGAGGGGCTCGACGAACGCATCGTCACCCTGGGAGTCGACCGGGAGCTGTCGGTCGGGGATTTCGTGGTGAGCGGCGGTGAACTGCCGGCGCTCACGGTGATCGATGCGGTGGCGCGGCTGCTGCCCGGAGCACTCGGAGACGAGCGCTCCAGCGTCGAGGAGTCCTTCGACCAGGGGCTGCTCGACTGGCCGCACTACACGCGGCCGGAAGTGTTCGAAGGGTTGGGCGTCCCCGCGGTGTTGACCTCGGGGAACCATGCCGATATCCGTCGCTGGCGCCTGCGCCAGGCGGTGGTGCGGACCTGGCAGCGCCGGCCCGACCTGATACTCGCCCATGGGCTCAGTCCCGAGGCGAGCGGGCTGCTGGATGAATACCTCGCCACGCGGGAGCGTGGCGCCGAAAAATGATGGTGAGGTGAAGGTCATGAGCAAGATCGTTCAGGAATTCGAGAAGAGCCGGATGACGCGGCAGCTGCCGCCGTTCAATCCCGGCGACACCGTGGTCGTGCAGGTCAAGGTGGTCGAAGGCGACCGCGAGCGCGTCCAGGCCTATGAGGGCGTGGTCATTGCCAAGAGCAATCGCGGCCTGAATTCCTCGTTCACGGTGCGCAAGATTTCGCACGGCGAGGGCGTCGAGCGCGTCTTCCAGACCCACAGCCCGGCGATCAGCGATCTCGCCGTGAAGCGCCGCGGCAGTGTCCGTCGCGCCAAGCTCTACTACCTGCGCGATCTGTCCGGCAAGGCGGCGCGCATCGAAGAGAAGGTCTGAGTATCCGCCGCGCGGCCCCATCGGCAGCACCACCGGCCGTGTAGTCGTGGGCCTGCTGCGCTCAATACTCTCGGGACTGTGGCGCGGCCTCGACTTCCTGCGCCGCTTCCTGCACCTGCTGGTGCTGCTGGCGATCGCGGGAGTCGTGGTGGGTGCCCTGGTGAGCCCGCTGCCGCGGATTCCGGACCAGGCGGCCCTGGTCGTCGCGCCCACCGGTGTTCTGGTCGAGCAGCTCTCGGGAGACCCGCTGTCGCGTGCCGTCGAACAGGCGCGGGGGCAGGGCCATGAGGAGACGCTGCTGTGGGACCTGACCGATGCCGTCCGCGCCGCGGCCAAGGACGCGCGCATCCGCCTGCTGGTGCTGAACTTCGACCAGCTCGACGGGGTGGCCGGCCAGCCGACCATGGCCGAACTGGCGCGTGCGATCCGCGCCTTCAAGGCGTCCGGCAAGAAGGTCATCGCCTACGGCCGGACCTATCAGCGCGATGGCTACTACCTCGCCTCCTTCGCCGATGAGATCTATGTCGACCCGATGGGGTACGTGCTGGTGGACGGCTACAGCCGCTATCGCTGGTACTACAAGGAGATCCTCGACAAGCTGAACGTCGACATCAACATCTTCCGTGTCGGCAGGTACAAGAGCGCGGTCGAGGACTACACCCGCACCGGCATGTCCGCCGAAGACCGCGAGGAAAGCCAGGCGTACCTGAATGCCCTGTGGACGGGCTACCAGAAGGCGGTGGACGCCGCCCGCGGCCTCGCCGCCGGTGGTGTGGCCGGCTACGTCACGGCCTTGCCCCAGGCGGCGGTCGCGGCCGGGGGGGATGCCGCGCGAATCGGGCTGCAGGCCCACCTCATCACCGGGATCAAGTCCGCGGCGGAGGTCGAGCACCGCATCGGCGAGGTCACCGGCACCGATGATGACGGGAATTTCCGCCAGGTCTCGGCGGAGGATTACGCGCGGGTGCTGCACGGTGAATCGGCGCTCGGTCGCCGTGACCGGACCCGCGTCGCGGTCATCGTGGCCGCGGGCGATATCCTGGATGGCAGCCAGCCGCCGGGGAGCATCGGCGGGGATTCGACGGCGCGGCTGCTACGCCAGGCGCGCCAGGATGAGAAGATCAAGGCGGTCGTGCTGCGGGTCGACAGTCCCGGCGGCAGTGTCACGGCCTCGGAGCAGATCTACCGGGAGGTCATGGCCGTGCGCAAGGCCGGCAAGCCGGTCGTGGTCTCGATGGCCAATTACGCCGCCTCCGGCGGCTACTACATTTCGGCGCCGGCCGATGAGATCTGGGCGAGTCCCGCGACCATCACCGGGTCGATCGGTATTTTCGCCGAAGTGCCGAATTTCAATCGCGCCCTGGCGAAGTTCGGGGTGGGCGTCGATGGCCTCGCGACCACGCCGCTCGATGGCATGTTGCGCCTGGATGTCCCGCTCACCGATGCGGCGCGCACGCTGCTGCAATCCACCGTGGACTACGGCTACGGCCAGTTCCTGGAACGGGTCGCCGCGGGCCGCCACCGCACCACGGCGCAGATCGATGCGATCGGCCAGGGACGGGTGTGGGCCGGCGCGGACGCACGCGCGCTCGGGCTGGTCGATCATCTCGGGAACTTCAATGATGCGCTCGACGCAGCGGCCAAGCGCGCGCACGTCAGTGACTTCAAGGTGCAGTTCCTCGAACCGGAACTGACCTGGATGCAGAGTCTGTCGATGGCGGTGAAGGTGAGGGCGGTGCGGGTGCTCGCGAGCACAGGCCTCGCCGATCTCACCGGTCTTGCGCCGCCCGGCGGCCTGTCAGCGCTTGCCCGGGCGACACCCCTGGCGCGCGAGATCACGCGCTTGAGCCGCCTCAACCAGCCGGACCGCCTCTACGCCTACTGCTTCTGCACGGTGCAATAGCCGCGTGCCGCGCGGCCGCGTCTATACTCGCCCTCATGCGCAAGGAAGCCCCCGCCGCGGACCCCGAGCCCATGCGGATCGACCGCTGGCTGTTCTTCGTGCGGCTGTTCAAGTCGCGCACCCTCGCCAGCGAGGCCGTCACCGGCGGCCGGGTGCACCTGAACGGCGAGCGCGTGAAGGCCTCGCGAGTCGTCCGCAGCGGCGATGTGATCGCGTTCAACCGCGGCGCGGTGCCTTTCGACTGCGAGGTCACGCGCCTGCCGGCCCGCCGCGGACCGGCGATGGAGGCCCAAACCTGTTACCGTGAGTCGCAGGCCAGCGTGGCCCGGCGGGAGCAGTTCGCGCAGCGCATGCGGCTGTCCGCGGCCCTCGCGCCGCGGCCGCCGGGGCGGCCCGACAAGCATGAGCGCCGCGAGTTGCGGCGGATACGGGGGCGGGATTGAAGACCTACCGATACTACGACCTGATTCTCGGCGCGTACGTGTGCGTACTGCTGTGCGCCAACCTGATCGGACCGGCCAAGGTGTCGACCGTGCACCTGCCGCTCGTCGGCGCCCGGGATTTCATGGCCGGGGTGCTGTTCTTCCCGATTTCGTACTTCTTCGGCGACATCCTCACCGAGGTCTACGGCTACGCGCGCGATCGCCGCGTGGTGTGGAGCGGGTTCGCGGCGCTGCTGTTCGCATCGCTGATGTCGCTCATTATCGTCAACCTGCCGCCCGCGGACGTCTGGCGCGACAAGCAGTCCGCGGTCGAGACGATCTTCGGCAGCACGCCGCGCATCATCAGCGGTTCCATCATCGCTTTCTGGTGCGGCTCCTTCGTCAACAGCTTCGTGCTGGCGAAGATGAAGGTCCTGACCCGGGGCCGCTGGCTGTGGACGCGCACCATCGGCTCGACGCTGTGCGGGGAACTGGTGGACTCGGCGCTGTTCTATACCATCGCCTTCGCCGGAACCTGGGCCAGCAGCGAGCTGGTGAACGTGATGGTCACGCAGTACGTGCTGAAGTCCGGCTGGGAGGTGCTGTCGACCCCGGTGACCTACAAGCTGGTGAACTTCCTCAAGCGCGCCGAGGGCGTGGACTTCTACGACCGCCACACGAACTTCACGCCCTTCTCGCTGCGCGTGCCGGACGGGCGCTCGGGCGGCCGCTGAAGCGGCGCGAAGTCCCCGCCCCGGCGTCCGCGTCCGGTTCTTCAGCCGGCGGCCAGGCGGGCCGTGATGCGCGCGACGTGCTCTCCCTGGTAGCGGCACATCTCCAGTTCCAGCGCGCTCGGCATGCGCATGTCGCTGCCGCCGCCGGTGACACAGCTCGCGCCGTAGGGGGTCCCGCCGGTGACCTCGCGCATCGTCGTCAGATCCTTGAAGGTGTAGGGCAGGCCGACGATGATCATGCCGTGATGCAGCAGGGTGGTATGGAACGAGGTGATCGTCGTCTCCTGGCCTCCGTGCTGACTGGCGGTGCTGCAGAAGACGCTGCCGACCTTGCCGACCAGTGCCCCGCGCGCCCAGAGCCCGCCGGTCTGGTCGAGGAAGTTGCGCATCTGCGCGGCCATGTTGCCGAAACGCGTCGGGGTGCCGAAGAGGATCGCGTCGTACTCATGCAGTTCGTCGGGTGCCGCGATCGGCGCCGCCTGGTCGAGCTTGAACCCGGCGGCCTTGGCGACCTCCGGAGGAGTCAGTTCCGGAACGCGCTTCACGCTGACCGTCGCGCCGGCAACGCGGGCGGCACCGGCCGCCTGCGCCTGGGCCATCGCCTCGATGTGACCATAGCTGCTGTAATAGAGAATCAGAATCTTCGACATGCTCGCCTCTACGGGTTGGGGGTGGAGTGGCGCGTGAGAAACGCCCGGCAAAGCTGGGCGTACCGGGCCGGCTGGTCAAGATTGATCAGGTGGCCGGCTTCTTCAATTGTAACGTGCTCGGCGTGCGCCAGCCGAGTGCACAGCAGGCGTGCCGACTGCAGGCGGCTCGGCAGGTCGAACTCGCCGCTCAGGACCAGCGTCGGGGCGAGGATCCGGTCCAGGCGGATCGGTTGGGCCGCCGCGGACGCGGGTGGTCCGAGCAGGTCGCGTCCGGGGTAGCGCGCGATCATGGCGGTGACCAGGTCCTGCAGGTGCCGATCCTCGGTGCACAGCTGCACCAGTGCGTGAGCGCGCCACTGCCGCCGGAAAGCCTCGAGTCCGTGCCGGCGGGCGGTGTCGCGGAAGGCCGCGATGGGCACGTCGGCGTCGGATGCATCATCGAGGGCCGGCGGGCCGTCCAGGATCAGGGCGCTGACCCGTTGCGCTGAGCGGCTCGCGAACTGCAGCGCGGCGCGGGCCCCCTGTGACATCCCGAGCAGCGCCACCGTGTCGAGGGCGAGGTGACGGCACAGCTCCTCGATATCCGCCGCATCCGCGGCGGCGTCCGGGGTCCCGCCGGAGAGTCCGTGACCGCGCCGATCGAGGCGCACCAGCCGGAACTGATCGCGCAGGATCGCCACCTGGGGATTCCACATCTCAAGATCGAACGTCCAGCCGTGCAGCAGGATCAGCGGCTCGCCGCGGCCCTCGTCGCGGTAACGCAGCTGCGTGCCTCGCACGTCGAGAAACCGGTCCGCGGATGGTTGGGCCTCCGGGCGCGAGGCAGGGCGGGCAGTCATTTCACGCAGAATTTCGGATAGCGAATGAGTTTTCGATTTCAGGCTACGACGCGTGGGTTGCACCGTCAAGCGATGCCCGGCTTGCTTGACGGTACAATGTTCGAAAGACCACAATGCTTTCGAAT
>DATJPN010000093.1:0-26533 GCA_035506335.1 Steroidobacteraceae bacterium
CCCACCACGGATTCGACGTGGATCAGCCCGGAAAGGATTCGTACGAACACCGACGGGCCGGCGCGCGCGAAGTGATCGTTTCATCCTCGCGGCGCTGGGTGCTGATGCACGAACTCGGCGATGATCCGGAGCCGACCCTCGCGCAACTCCTGCGGCGGGTGTCGCCCTGCGACCTCGTGCTGGTGGAGGGCTTCAAATCCGAGCGTCATCGGAAGCTCGAGGTCCTGCGTACCGCCACCGGCAAGAGCCCGCTGTATCCGCAGGACCCGGATATCGTGGCCGTCGCGAGTGACCGCGCGCTGCCCGGGTCCGCCATCCCGTTCGTCGATCTCGACGACATCGAAGCCGTCGGCGAGCTGGTCATGCGTCGGGCCGAAGCGCTCGATTCACTGCTGGAACGACTCGAGGCGCCTTCGCCCTAGGTGCTTCTCAGACGCGTATCAAGCCGTTCTGCACGGCGATCAGCGTCAGTTCCGCCTGGTTGCCCGCCGCGAGTTTCTGCTTGATGTTGTACAGATGAGTGCCCACGGTGCTCGGGCTCAGATGCAGGATCTCGGCGATGCGGTTGACCGATACGCCGTGCGCGAGCTGCACGAACACCTGGAACTCGCGCTCCGAGAGCTGCTCGATCGGGCTCTGGCTGTTCGACAGATCGGCCGCCGCCATGTGCCGGGCGATGGCGGCATCGATGTACATGCCACCGGCGGCGACGATGCGGATGGCCTCGATCAGCGTCTCCGGGGCCGTGCGCTTGGAGAGATAGCCGAGCGCGCCGGCCTTGAGCGCCCGCTTCGGATGGCTCATGTCTTCATGGGCGGACAGGGCGAGTATGCGCGCCTGCTCGTCGCGGGCCATGATGCGCTTGATGGCCTCGATCCCCCCGGCGCCCGCCATCGCGAGGTCCATGACGACGATGTCGGGATCGGCCTCGTCATAGAGGCTGACCGCCTCTTCACCGGAGTCGGCTTCGGCCACCACCTGCAGGTCCTCGGCCGCCTGCAGCAACAGCCGGAATCCGACGCGTACCACGGCGTGGTCATCGACCAGCATGACGCTCGTGCGGCTCATGGCTGCGCATTCATCGGCAATCGGGCCACGACTTCGGTTCCTTCTCCGGGCTGCGAATTCAGCTGCAGACTGCCTCCCGAGACGACGGCCCGTTCGCGCATGCCGCGCACGCCATAGCGTCCGGCCTGCTCCCAGCCGGGGTGCAGGCCGATCCCGTCGTCGACGACACGGACGATGAGCTCGTTCCCGTCGGTGCCGATGGACACCCTGACATGGCCCGCCGCCGCATGACGCATCGCATTGAGGAGTGCTTCCTGGAGAATACGGTAGGCGCAGATCGACTGTGCGGGGCCCAGGTCGGGCAACGGCTCGGCCACCTGCAGCATGATCGCGACGCCCGTGTGGCGCGTGCGCCAGGCGGCAACCAGGTCGCCGACGGCGTCCGCCAGTCCGAAGGAGTCCAGCGCAAACGGCCGCAGCCGTGGAATCATTTCATGCACGGCATCGTACATGCGCCCGGCCGTGTCGACCACCAGCCGCGCCGCCTCGGCGATCCGCTCCTCGCCGGGCGCGGCCTGCTGCTGGATGATCAGGCCGAAGCTGCGGATCGCGGTGATCGACTGCCCCAGTTCGTCATGCAGCTCACGGGCGATCGTGCGGCGTTCCTCCTCGATGTGGCTCTGGATCATCTGCGTGAGTTCGCGGTTTTCCCGCAGGCGGTCACGCGCCTCGTCCGCGGCGCGCCGGGCCGCGACGCTCTCCGCGACGGCCTGGGCGGTGCGGTTGAAGGTCGCGCTCATCAGGCGGCCTTCACGGCCCCTCAAGGGCGGCAGCCGCGCCTCGTAATCCCCCGCCTCCATGCGCTTCAATCCCTCGACCACGATCCGCAACGGCCGCAGGATCCGCCCCGCAAACCAGAACACGGCCAGGTTGATGATCGCGAGCGCGGTCGCTCCGATCCACAGCAACCTCATCAGACTGTCCCAGCCGTCCAGAATGGCGCGCGACGCGTTCGCCCTGATGACGAGCCGCCCGCCATCGATGCTGATTTCAGCAGGCTTCACGACCGGAGCCACCAGCGACGCATACCACGCGGGGGCGTTGCGGCCGGGCTTGTAGGGAGACACCGGCGATGAATAGATGAGGCGGCCGGCCCGGTCGTACAGCAGCACATCGTTGGCGCGGACGCGGCCGAGCTGATCGAGGAACTTGAGCATGCCGGGAACACCCGACTGCTCGTAGGCGCCGGAGACGGCGGTCAGCAGCTGGATCGCGACCCGGTTCGCGCCTTCGACTTCCTCCTGGACGCTGCTGCGGGTGTCCTCCACCTTCTGATACATCGCCGTACCGATGAACAGGGTCATCATCACGGCGATGATCAGGTTGATCTGGAGCCGCAGGCTCATGGCAGCTCCGATTTGACAAAGTCGGGCTGCGAACCCCCGATGGCGCCACGCTCAGGGCCCAGAATCATGAAAATCATGAGTCGCTGTTCATGAATGCTTGGCGCCCCGTGCCGCCCGGATAGAAACCGCCCCGTGATTGCAGTCAAACCAGACTCGGTTCCGCTGGATGCCGCGGAGTTCGAGCGACAGTTGCGGGCCACCGGGCACGCCTATCATATCTACCATCCGGTCAATGTCCTGCTGAACTCGGGCCGCGCGTCGGCGAAGCAGATCCGCGGCTGGGTCGCCAATCGTTTCTATTATCAGGTGAATATACCCGTCAAGGACGCCGCGATTCTGGCCAACTGCACCGACCGGAGCGTGCGCCGCGAATGGGTCCTGCGGATCCTGGACCAGGACGGCTACGGCGAGGATCCGGGCGCGCTGGAATCCTGGGTACACCTCGGGGACGCCGTGGGCCTGCCGGCCGCACAGCTATGGTCCATGGAGCATGTGCTGCCCAGCGTGCGGTTTGCGGTCGACAGCTACGTCAACTTCGCGCGGCGGCAGCCCTGGCAGGAGGCCGTGTGCGCGTCGCTGACGGAACTGTTCGCCCCGACCGACCGCGAGCGGGTGGCCACGTGGCCCGCCCATTACACCTGGATCGACGCCGCGGGCCTCGAGCGCTTCCGCAGCCGCCCTTCAACGGCCGCGCGCGATCTGCAGCACTGCCTGGGCATCACCCTCGAACATTTCCGCACCCGCGAAGCGCAGACCCGCGCCCTGCAGATACTGCGGTTCAAGATGGACCTGCTGTGGTCGATCCTCGATGCCCTGCAACTGCGGTACGGGCTCGAGGGCGAATGAGCGCAGGGTGCGGATGGACCTGCCTATAATCCGCAGGTCATGCGTGTCGCTGAAAATCACTGGTACCCCCTGCTCGAGAGTCGCGAAGTCGGACGCAGACCCCTCGGCGCGGAGCGTCTGGGTCGCCGCTTCGTCTTCTGGCGCAGCAGCGATGGGCAGTTGCATGCCCAGCAGGATCGGTGCCCGCACCTGGGCGCCGCGCTCAGTGCCGGCACCATCCAGGACGACGCCCTGGTGTGTCCTTTTCACGGCTTTCGGTACGACGGCAGTGGCAAATGCCGGCATATTCCGGCCATCGGCCGCGACGGCAGGATACCGGAGGGTTTCGCAGTGCCGACCTTCCCGGTCCGGGAAGCCCATGGCTTCGTGTGGCTGTGGTGGGGCGATCCGGGCAAGGCGACCGAAGCGCTGCCCTTCTTCCCGCAGCTGCAGAGCGGCTGGCGCCACTACACCATGATCGCGGACTGGCCCGTTCACTTCACGCGGGCCGTCGAGAATCAGCTGGATGTCGCACATCTGGCATTCGTTCACCGCACCACCATCGGCGCAGGGGGACGCAGCCGCGTGGATGGTCCCTACGTCGAGGCCGATCGCCAGCGCATCCGCGTCTGGGTGACCAACCGACGCGACGATGGTCGCGAGGAGCGCACCCCGTCGGAACTCGCGGCCGCCGCCGCGGCGGCCGAGCCGAGTCTGGATTTTCTGTTCCCCGGGATCTGGCTGCTGAACATCGGACCCAGGCTCAAGAATTTCATTGCCTTCGTGCCCATCAATGAAACGAGCACCCGCTACTACCTGCGCAGCTACCGGCCTGGCGGCAACGCCCTGCTGCACCGGCCATTCGACTGGCTGATGTCCTGGGCCAACCGCTTCATCCTGAACCAGGATCGACGCGTCGTGATCACCCAGACGCCACCCGACAGCGCCGATGCGCGCGACGACCGGCTGCTGGGCATGGACCGCGCCATCATCCAGTTTCGACGCCTGTATGCGCAGCTTCTTGAGCCGCGAAACGCCCCCTAGCCGAAGACTCCGTACTCGACCTGCAGGATCTCTCCCGTGTCGATATTCACCAGCAACGCGTCAGCCCCGTCGCGCACCCATTCATACCCGGCCGGCGGCACCTCCAGGGCGAACAGCCAGTAGTCGGCGATCAGATACTCGGCCGTCCAGTAGGCGCGTGGCAGGATCTCCCCGTACACCCAGGTATGGGGAACCCAGCCGACCGGCCGGTGATAGGGCCCGATGTGGTAGCTGCGGGCGGCCCGGAAGTTGTGCTGATAGGCCCCGTGATCGACCGTCGCCGGCCGGGTGTTCCATCCCTTCGGCGGCGCGACGCGGTGATACCCGGTCGGACCCCGGTGCGGCTCGCCCCGCGGGGCGCCGCGCTCGGGCGGATCGTGAGCATGACCCTGCTCGGCTGCCAGCGCGGCTCCCCCCGACAGCAGCACACACAGCAATGAGGTTCCCAGCAACTTTGCCTTGCGCATGACCAGCCCTCCTCCACGTCCGTGAAGCGAATGCTAGCAGGCGTCTTCGCGGCCGCTCATGAGCAAACGTTAATTTCGAAATGATTTGCAACCTGGCGCATGCCCGTTGCCGCAACGCCCGGGCTCAGGGCAACAGGACGGCCGCGCCTTCGAAACGTCCCGCCCGCAGGTCCGCGAGGGCCTCGTTCGCCCGCTGCAGCGGATAACCGTGGGTCTTCGTCACGATGTTCATCCGTGGAACACGCCCGAGGAATTCCAGTCCGTCCTGCCGGGTCAGGTTCGCCACCGACACCAGCTGTCGTTCCTCCCACAGCAGACCGTACGCGAAGCGCGGTATGTCACTCATGTGGATGCCCGCGCACACCACGCGGCCACCCTTGCGCACCGCCTTCAGCGCCAGCGGCACGAGCTCACCGGCCGGGGCAAAGATGATGGCCGCATCCAGGGGCTGCGGCGGCATCTCGTCGGATCCGCCGGCCCACTTCACGCCCAGGGTGCGGGCAAAGTCCTGCGTGGCCGTGTCGCCGGGCCTGGTGAAGGCGTAGACCGACCGGCTCTGCTGGGTCGCGACCTGGGCGAGGATGTGCGCCGCCGCGCCGAAGCCGTACAGGCCCAGATGCCGGGCCTCACCGGCCATCGACAGCGCGCGCCAGCCGATCAGGCCCGCGCAGAGCAGCGGGGCGAGCGACTCATCGCTGCCGTGTTCGCCGAGCGAAAAGGCGAACCGCGCGTCGGCGATGGTCGCCGTCGCGTAGCCGCCATCGCGGGTGTAGCCGGTGAACAGCGGCCGGTCGCACAGGTTCTCGCGCTGCATCGTGCAGTACGGACACACCCCGCAGGTATGCCCGAGCCAGGGGATGCCCACGCGCTCTCCGAGCCGCAGCCCCTGCACGCCCGGGCCGATGGCATCGATGCGGCCCACGATTTCGTGGCCGGGAATGACGGGCAGCAGCGGGTGCGGCAACTCACCGTCCACGACGTGCAGATCGGTCCGGCAGACCCCGCAGGCGCCGACCCGGACCCGAATCTCGCCGGGACCTGGCTGCCGGTCCGGCAGCTCGGTCCATTCGAGCGGGCGGTGCAGCTGCTTCAGCACCATCGCGCGCATGCGCCTCTCCCGTGTGAGCGCTTAGCTATCCCGATTTTGCCGCCAGACGCCGCAGCGCCTCTCTGGGGAGCTCATCGAGACCGGCCTCACCGTGGGCCGCGAGCTTGCGCCGCATGCTCTTCGTCCAGAAGCTTTCGATGTGCTTCGCGATGCCGGCTATCGCCTCCTCGCGCACCGGTTCGGCGCGAAAGAAATTGCCGATGTCGTTGGCCATCTGCACCAGGTGCTCCGCGGTGCCGTGCGCTTCCTCACTCATCCTCAGGACCTACTTGACCAGGGCGCTCTTGAGCAGCGATTCCTGGGTCTGCGTGAACTCACGGAATCGCTGCTGCCATTCGGACGGCCGGTTGACGCGCGTCGCCTGGACCGCGGTCACCTTGTACTCGGGACAATTCGTCGCCCAGTCGGAGTTTTCGGTGGTGATCACATTGGCGCCGGACTCGGGGAAATGGAAGGTGGTATAGACGACCCCCGGCTGCACCCGGTCGGTGACCCTGGCGCGCAGCACCGTATCCCCGGCGCGGCTCGCGATCCCGACCCAGTCGCCCTCGCTGATGCCGCGCTCCTCGGCGTCGTGCGGGTGGATTTCGAGCCGGTCCTCGTCGTGCCAGCGGTTGTTCTGCGTGCGCCGGGTCTGGGCCCCGACGTTGTACTGGCTCAGGATCCGTCCGGTGGTCAGGATCAGCGGATAACGGGCATTGACCTTCTCGCGCGTCGGCACGTATTCGGTCACGAGGAACTTGCCCTTGCCGCGCACGAACGTGCCGATGTGCATGGTCGGCGTGCCATCCGGATGTTCCGCGTTGCAGGGCCACTGGATGCTGCCGAGTTCATCGAGGCGGGCGTAGCTCACGCCCGTGAACGTCGGCGTCAGGCGCGCGATCTCGTCCATGATCTGCGAGGGATGCGCATAGTTCATCGGGTAGCCGACCGCGTTCGCGAGCAGCTGGGTGATCTCCCAGTCCGCGTACCCGGATTTCGGCGGCATCACCTTGCGCACGCGGGAAATGCGCCGCTCGGCGTTGGTGAAGGTGCCGTCCTTCTCGAGGAAGGAGGATCCGGGCAGGAAGATGTGGGCGAACTTCGCCGACTCGTTCAGGAACAGGTCCTGCACGATGATGCATTCCATCGAGGTCAGGGCCGCGGTGACGTGCTGCGTGTTCGGGTCCGACTGGGCGATGTCCTCGCCCTCGATGTACAGGCCCTTGAACTCGCCATCGAGGGCCGCCTCGAACATGTTCGGGATCCGCAGCCCCGGTTCATTCTGCAGCGGGACACCCCAGGCGCCCTCGAACAGGTGGCGCACGGTGTCGTCGGAGACGTGGCGATAACCCGGGAACTCGTGGGGAAAGGAGCCCATGTCGCAGGACCCCTGCACATTGTTCTGCCCGCGCAGGGGATTCACGCCGACGCCCTCGCGGCCCACGTTGCCGGTCGCCATCGCGAGGTTCGCGATGCCCATCACCATCGTCGAGCCCTGGCTGTGCTCGGTCACGCCGAGCCCGTAGTAGATCGCGGCATTGCCGCCCGTCGCGTACAGGCGCGCGGCGGCGCGCACGTCGGCGGCCGGCACGCCCGTGACCTCCTGCATGGCCTCGGGGGAATTGCGCGCTTCGGCGATGAATGCGCGCCACTTCTCGAACGAGGGCAGCTCGCAGCGCTCGCGCACGAAGTCCTCTTTGACGAGGCCCTCCGTGACGATCACGTGCGCGATCGAATTGATCAGCGCGACATTGGTGCCCGGCCGCAGCTTCAGGTGCTGCGCGGCCTCGATATGCGGCGTGCGCACGATATCGATCGTGCGCGGATCGGCGACGATCAGCTTTGCGCCCTGGCGCAGCCGGCGCTTCATCTGCGAGGCGAACACCGGATGCCCGTCGGTCGGATTCGCGCCGATGACGAAGATGACATCGGCCTTCATGACCGAATCGAAGTTCTGCGTCCCGGCCGACTCCCCGAGAGTGTTCTTCAGGCCGTAGCCCGTCGGCGAATGACACACGCGCGCGCAGGTGTCCACGTTGTTGTTGCCGAAACCCGCGCGGATCAGCTTCTGGACGAGGTAGGTCTCCTCGTTCGAGCACCGCGATGAGGTGATGCCGCCGATCGAGTTGCGCCCGTACTTTGCCTGGATGCGCTTCAGCTCCGAAGCCGCGTGACCGATCGCCTCCTCCCAGGAGACCTCGCGCCAGGGGTCGGAGATCTTCGCGCGGATCATGGGCTTCAGGATCCGGTCGCGGTGCGTGGCATAGCCGATCGCGAAGCGGCCCTTGACACAGGAGTGTCCGTGGTTCGCATGGCCGTCCTTGTTCGGCACCATGCGCACGACCTCCTCACCCTTCATCTCGGCGCGGAAGGAACAGCCGACGCCGCAGTACGCGCAGGTGGTGACGACGCTGTGCTCGGCCTGCCCGGCTTCGATCAGCGAGTTCTCGGACAAAGTGGCGGTCGGACAGGCCTGCACGCAGGCGCCGCAGGAGACGCACTCCGAGTCCATGAAGGGCACGTTCTGGCTGGCCGCGACCTTTGAATCGAAGCCGCGTCCCTGGATCGTCAGCGCGAGCGTGCCCTGCTGCTCGTCGCAGGCCCGGACGCAACGCGAACAGACGATGCACTTGCTGGCATCGAAGGTGAAATAGGGGTTGCTGGTGTCCTTCGCGGCGGCGAGGTGGTTCTCGCCCTCGTAGCCGTAACGCACCTCGCGCAGGCCCACGACGCCCGCCATGTCCTGCAGCTCGCAGTGCCCGTTGGCCGGGCAGGTCAGGCAGTCCAGGGGATGGTCGGAGATGTACAGCTCCATCACGCCGCGGCGGATGTCCGCGATCTGCTTGTTCTGGGTGGTGACCTTCATGCCCTGAGCCACCGGGGTCGTACAGGAGGCGGGCAACCCCTTCATACCCTCGATCTGCACCAGGCACAGCCGGCAGGAACCGAATGCCTCGAGCTGGTCGGTCGCGCACAGCTTCGGGACCTTCACGTCGCAGAGGGCGGCGGCCCGCATCACCGAGGTGCCTTCGGGCACCGTCACCTCGCAGCCGTCGATCGTGAGCGTGACGCTCCGGGTGCTCGAGCGCTCCGGGGTACCGAGGTCCTTTTCAGCGATGGATTGCATGGCGGTGTCCTGATTAGGCCGGGACGCGGGTCCGGGCCGGCGTGAGGAAGTCTTCCGGGAAATGGTTGATCGCGGAGAGCACCGGGTAGGGCGTGAGGCCGCCCAGTGCGCACAGTGAACCGTAGGTCATCGTCTCGCACAGGTCGCGCAGTATCTTCTCCTGCTGCTGCGGGTTGTTCCCGGCGATGAGCCGGTCGATGACTTCCATGCCGCGGGTCGAACCGATCCGGCAGGGCGTGCACTTGCCGCAGGATTCGATGGCGCAGAACTCCATCGCATAGCGCGCCTGGGCCGCCATGTCGACGGTATCGTCGAAGACGACGATGCCGCCGTGGCCCAGCATGCCCTTGATGTCGGCGAAGGCCTCGTAATCGAGCCGCGTGTCGAACTGCGATTCGGGCAGGTAGGCCCCGAGCGGTCCCCCCACCTGCACCGCGCGGATCGGCCGCCCCGTGAGGCTGCCGCCGCCATAATCGTAGAGCAGCTCGCGCAAGGTGATGCCGAACGCCTTCTCGATGAGGCCGCCGTGCCTGATATTGCCGGCAAGCTGGATCGGCAGGGTGCCGCGGGAGCGGCCCATCCCGAAGTCCTGGTAATACCCGGCGCCCTTGTCGAGGATCACCGGCACCGAGGCCAGGGTGATCACGTTGTTGATCACGGTCGGCTTGCCGAACAGCCCCTGGATGGCCGGCAGCGGCGGCTTGAAACGCACCTGGCCACGCTTGCTCTCGAGCGACTCCAGGAGCGAGGTCTCCTCGCCGCAGATGTAGGCGCCGGCGCCGAGGCGGATCTCGAGGTCGAAGCGCTTGCCGCTGCCGAGAATGTCCTCGCCCAGGTACCGGCGCGCATAGGCCGTTGCGATGGCGGCCCTGAGCGCCGCATGGGCGTCCGGGTACTCCCAGCGCAGGTAGATGTAGCCGCGCGTCGCACCCGTGGCGATGCCGGCGATGGTCATTCCCTCGATGAGGACGAAGGGATCCCCTTCCATCACCATCCGGTCGGAGAAGGTGCCCGAGTCACCCTCGTCGGCATTGCAGACCACGTACTTCTGGGTGGCGGCCGTGGCCAGCACCGTCTTCCACTTGATGCCGGCCGGGAACGCCGCGCCGCCGCGACCGCGCAGGCCCGAGGCCGTGACGGCCGCGACGATCGCCGCCGGTTCCATGTCGAGCGCGGCCTTCAGGCCCCGGTACCCGTCGTGCCGGAGGTAGTCATCGAGGCTGAGCGGATCGGTGATTCCCACGCGTGCGAAAGTCAGCCGTTCCTGGTTCTTCAGGTACGCAATGCCGTCCGTCGCGCCGTGGCCGAGGACATGGCTCGCGCCGCTGAGGAATCCCGCATCGAACAGCCCCTTCACGTCGCCGGGCTGCACCGGACCGTAGGCCACGCGGCCCGCGGGCGTCGCGACCTCGACGAGGGGCTCGAGCCAGAGCAATCCTCGCGAGCCGTTCCGGACCACTTCAATATCGACACCGCGGCGTGCGCCTTCGGCCCGGATCGCCTGCGCGGTCGCATCCGCACCCATGCTGCGGGCGGCGGCATCGCGCGGTACGAAGATGCGCGTCGTCACGGCTTGCCCGCGGGCGCGGTGCGGGCCGCGCCCATCAACTCATCGAAGCGCTGGGCCGTGACCCGGCCGTGCAGTTCGTGGTCGATCATGATCGAGGGCCCGAGCGAGCAGTTGCCGAGGCAGTACACGGGCTCCAGGCGGATGGCACCGTCGCGCGTCGTGCCGTGGAAATCAACGCCCAGCGTCCGCTTGGCGTGCGCTTCGATGCCCGCGGCACCGACCGCCTGGCACGCCTCGGCCCGGCACAGGTGCACGACATGCCGGCCGCCGGGATCCTGGCGGAAATAGTGATAGAAACTCACCACGCCGTGAACCTCGGCGATGGACAGGTTCAGCTCCCGCGCAATCAGCGGCACGGCATCGCGCGGCACGAATCCGATCTTCTCCTGGATCGCATGCAGGATCGGGATCAGCGGCGCCGCGACGTCCTTGAGGTCCGCGCAGATACCGAGAACGGTATCGCTTTGCACGCTCGACACGACCGGTCCGAGCGCATTCGTGTTCACAACCTTGACGTCAGCCATCAAAACTCCAGCATATTGCATCGCACAATGCCGCTGTCGAGCGTCCGGCCGGCTCGTGCGTCGGGCGACTTTTCCGCGGTGCGCAATCGACTTCCAAGTCTACTACCGGTCGGCGGCAAAGGCAGATTCGCGTGTCGAATCACAGACATCAGCGCCGTCGATTATGCAACAGGGGAATTCTTCGGCTCACCCGGGATTTTGCAGGCCATTGAAACTGCAACATTAATCGCAGGTCGCGCGCTTCACCCCGGGGGGGCTGTCACATCACCGGAGCGGCCGCACGGGTCCGCCGCGATGCGCACGGCGGCCCCGTCAGGAGATGTTCCGGGTATCGGCGGGCCGCTCGCTCGCCTGCCGGTCGGCGTCGAGCTCGAACCACATGGCGTTCAGGATCGCGAAGGTGCTGGCGAGTCCCAGGCCGAGTATCCAGCTGAAGTACCACATCGGGCGTTCCTCGAATCAGTAGGTGGAGTCCGGGTTGGCCTGGACATGTGCTGCCGTCACGCGACCTCGCAGCACGCGATAGACCCAGGTCGTGTAGGCCAGCACGATCGGCAGGAAGAAGGCGGTCGCGAGCAGCATGATCCACAGCGTACGCGGACTGCTCGAAGCATCCCACACCGTCAGGCTGCTCGAGGGTTCCGAGGACGAGGGCAACAGGAACGGAAAGAGGCTCACGCCCATCGTGCCGATCACGCCCGCCAGCCCCACTGCGCTGCACAGGAACAAGGCAACGGGCGCCCGCGCTCGCGGCACCAGCGCCAGCACCAGCGGAGCGAGGAGGCCAGCCGCCGGGAGTATCCGTGTCAGGGGCCAATGCCCGTAATTGGCGAGCCAGGCACCGGGAACCGCCAGGACCGTCTTGGCGAGCGGATCAGGCGCCGCACCCGCCACCGCGCCGCTTGCGATGCGATAGCCGTAGCCACTGCGTTCGAGCCACAGACCACCCGCCGCGAACAGCACGAGCCAGGCCAGCGCCGTCCAGCGACTGAAGGTCGCTGCCCGTGCCGCGACGGGACCGTCGGCCTTGACGGCAAGGTAACGGGCACCGTGGGTGGCCAACATCGCCACGGACACCAGGCCGCACAACAAGGCGAAGGGATTGAGCAGGTCGAAGAGACCAAACTCGTAGTGGGCGCGCAATTCACTGTCGAACCCGAAGGGCACGCCTCTGAGCAGGTTGCCCATCGCCACTCCGAACACCAGGGATGGCACCAGCCCCCCGGCGAACAGCAGCCAGTCCCAGGTGCTCCGCCAGGTCGTGCCTGGCATCTTGCTGCGGAACTTGAACCCCACCGGCCGCAGGATCAGCGCGGCGAGCACCAGCAGCATCGCCAGGTAGAACCCGGAGAAGCTCGCCGCATAGAGCGCCGGCCAGGCCGCAAAGATGGCGCCGCCGCCGAGAATCAGCCAGACCTGGTTGCCCTCCCAGACCGGGCCCACCGTGTTGATGGCGACGCGCCGCTCCGCATCGGTGCGTCCCACGAAGGGCAGCATGATGGCGGCACCGAGATCAAAGCCGTCCATGATCGCGAAGCCCGCCAGCAGGACGCCGAGCAGCAGCCACCAGATTACCTTGAGCGTTGCGAAATCGATTGGCATCGGGTGCTCCCTCAGTGTTGCGCCACGGCGCCCGGCGAGTTCGGACCCAGCCGGATGTATTTGCGCAGTAACAGGACGTCCACCACGGCGAGCGTGGTGTAGAAGAGGACGAAGCCGCAGAGGCTCACGACCACACTGGCCTCGGGAATCGGCGATACCGCAAGGAAGGTGGGCAGCACGCCCTCGATGGCCCACGGCTGGCGGCCGTGTTCGGCCACCACCCAGCCCAGTTCCGCGGCGAGCCACGGTAGCGGCAGACTCCACAGGGCGATCCTCAGGAATCCGCGCTGGCGGTCGCATCGTCGCCAGCTCGCCAGCCAGAATCCCCACCCGAACAGGGCGATGAAGAAGAACCCCATCGCGACCATCGCCCGGAACGACCAGAAGAGCCACCCCACGGAAGGCACGGTGTCCCATGCGGCCTGGTCGATCTGCGCCGGGGTGGCCTGTGCGGGATCCGCGACATAGCGACGCAGGAGTAGCGCATAGCCGAGATCGGCGGAATGGGCCTCGAGCGTCGCCCGGGCCGCGGCATCGTGCGGGTCCGCCCGCAGCGCCCGCAACGCGCTGTACGCCGGAATACCCGCGGCGATGCGCTCGCGAGCCGTCGCGACGAGCTCGTAGATGCCCTGCACGTCCTGATCGGTCGAGCGCGTGGCGATGAGCCCCAGCAGCCACGGGATCTTCACCTGCGCGTGGGTGGTGCGGTTGTCCACATCCGGGATGCCGAAGGCCACGAACGGCGCCGGCGCCGGCTCCGTGTGCCACATGCTCTCCATCGCCGCGATCTTCATCTTCTGGTGCTGGTTGGCGGTATAGCCGCTCTCATCCCCCAGCACCACCACCGAGAGTGCGGCGGCGAGGCCGAAACTCACCGCGACGGTGGCGGAGCGGCGTGCGATCTCCAGGTGGCGTCCGTTCAGGATGAACCAGGCGCTGATCGAGAGCACGAACATGGCGCCGGTCACGTAGCCCGCGCTCACCGTATGCACGAACTTCGACTGGGCGACGGGATTGAAGATCACCGCGGCAATGGAGGTGAGCTCCATGCGCATCGTATCCGGATTGAAGTGGGCGCCGACGGGATTCTGCATCCAGCCGTTCGCGATCAGGATCCACAGCGCCGAGAGGTTGCTGCCGATCGCGACGAGCCACGCCACCGCGAGGTGCTGCACGCGGGAGAGCCTGTCCCATCCGAAGAAGAACAGCCCGATGAAGGTAGCCTCGAGGAAGAAGGCCATCAGGCCCTCGATCGCCAGCGGCACGCCGAAGATGTCACCGACGTAGTGCGAATAGTAGGCCCAGTTGGTGCCGAACTGGAACTCCATCGTGATGCCGGTGGCCACGCCCATCGCGAAATTGATCCCGAAGAGCGTTCCCCAGAACCGGGTCATGTCGCGCCAGACCGTGCGCCCGGTCATGACGAACACGCTCTCCATGATGGCGACCAGAACCGACAGTCCCAGCGTCAGCGGCACGAACAGGAAGTGATACAGGGCCGTAATGGCGAACTGCCAGCGCGATAGCTCCAGCACACTCGGATCACTCATCTTTGCACCTCATGAAGCACGGTATCGCCCGTTCCGGCGACCGCGGCGGCCGTTGCCGCCGGGTCCTGCGCCGGGCGCGGAGCGGGCCTGATCAGAACAACATACACCACGACGACCAGGATCACCTTGAGAGTCAGGAGCAACACCACGTCGCGCCGGAGTGCCCGGTGTGGCGCAAGCCGCTGCCCGTCAGGTGCGCGAGGGTCCATCAGCCCTCCAGTCGGCGGATGCCCAGGGCACGCAGCATGAACTTCTCATAGACCGGCTCCGCATTGCCGCGCTTCATCTTGTAGATGAAGTACTTCTCGAAGCCGATCTTGAGCCAGTGGACCCACCGGCCCTTGCGGAACCAGTTCACGTTGCGGGGCGGGATCTGCGGCAGCGCGACGAAAGCGGCGCCCGTATCGCCCATGTCGGCGAGGCAGATCGCATTCCAGGTGCCCTTGGCGAGCGCCGGCCTGCCGGCGATGTCGGCCGCGATGTTGTCCACGATCGCGGTGACCATCGTCTCGATCATGTAGCCGGTCTTGGGCGCCCCCGTGGGCACCGGGGTCACCTCGACCGGCGGGATGGCGATGCACACCCCTGCCGAGTAGATGTTCCGGTACTTCTTGCTGCGCTGGTTCTCGTCGACGATCACGAAACCGCGCGGATTGCACAGACCCTCGACTGCGGCGACCGCATCGACGCCCCTGAAGGCCGGCAGCATCATCGCGAACTTGAAGGGCACCTCGTGCTGTTTCACCACCTGTCCATTGCCGTCGAGTTCCTCGGCGAACAACTTGCCGGGCTCGAGCTTCGTGGTCCGGGCATTGGTGATCCACTTGATGTCGTTACTGCGCAGCTCCGATTCGAGCATGCTCTTGGAGTCGCCGACGCCGCCGAGTCCCAGATGCCCGATGTAGGGCTCGCTGGTGATGTAGGTGATCGGAACCTTGTTGCGGATGCGGCGACGCTTGAGGTCGGTGCTGAGGATGAAGGAAAACTCGTAGGCGGGCCCGAAGCAGCTTGCCATCGGCATTGCCCCGACGATGATCGGTCCGGGATCCTTGAGGAACGCCTGGTACGCCTCCCAGGTCTTCTCGGCGTGATCGACGGTGCATATGGAATGCGAGTACCCGCCTGCGGGACCCGCGCCGGGCACTTCGTCGAAGGCCAGCTTCGGACCCGTGGTGATGATCAGGTAGTCATAGGGCACCGTCGTGCCGTCCGCGAGCGTCAGGCTGTTTCCGGCCGCGTCGATCCTGTCCACCCGCTGCGCGATGAAGTCGATGCCGCGCCGCTTGAGATAGCGGGCGACGGGGAAGGAGATGCCGGCGCGATCGCGCCAGCCGACCGCGAGCCAGGGATTCGAGGGTACGAACTGGAAATAGTCCACGGCATTGATCACCGTGATTCGATGCTGGCCATCGAGCTTCGCCCGCAACTCATAGGCCGCCGGCATGCCGCCGACACCCGCTCCGATGATTACGATGTGCGCCATGGGATCCCCCGTATTGGGTTCGTGTCTGGATATTTCACTTGGACTCGGCAACTGGATCGACGAGATAGTGGTCAATGCGCTCGAGGTCGGCTTCCGAGAGCCCGCCCGCCACCGCCGCGAGTTGCAGGTCTGCGAGCAGCCACTGCGACTGCGCCTTCTGCATGTCGGTGCCGGCGAGCAGGAAATCCGCCTGTGCGTTGAGCAGGTCCAGCGCCGTCCGCTCGCCGATCTGCACGCCCAATTGCGTCGCACCGAGCCGATCCTGCGTGGAACCGCGCAGGCGCTGCAACGCCCGCACCCGCGCCGCTGCGTTCGTCAGGCCGAACCAGGCGGTCCGGGCCTCCTGCCGCACCTGCTGATCGGCGGCGTCGAGGTCCGCTCCGGCCTTCTGCTCCAGAGCCTTCGCCTCATGGCGCTGCGCGCTGCGCAGACCGCCGGTGAACAGCGGAATGGACGCCTGCAGGGCGATGCTGGCGTCCCGGGCGGTGATGTCCGATGCGCCGAAGTCACCGCCCCCCAGCACAGAGTCGCGCCCCACACGCGCCACGATGCTCAGTTTCGGAGAGGCGAGAATTCCAAAGCGATCAACCTGCGCGGAGGCCGTGGCCACGGCCAGCCGCTGCACGGCCAGTTGCGGGTTGCCGGCGAGCGCTCGCTGGGTCCAGGCTTCGAGCGACTCCGGAGCAGGCAGCTGCGCCGGCTCGCTCTCGGACAAGCCCCTCAGCGCAACGGGTTCGAGTCCCGTCAGATCCGTGAAGGCGGCCTCGCTCAGCGAGACGGCCGTCTGGGCGTCGAGATCCTGGACACCGATCGCGTCGGCGCGCGCCTGCGCCTCGCGCATGTCCGTGACCGCGATGTCGCCGAGCTCGTAACGCCCCTGCGCCGCCGCGCGCGCCTGCTCCGCTGCCGCGCGCAACCGGCGCAATGCGACGAGCTGCGCCCTGGCATTGATGACCGCGAAATACGCCCGTGCGGTCCGCAGCAGCAGATCCTGCCTGGCCTGCTGGTACTGGGCGTCGGCAATGGCGGCCGTATTCTTCTGCGCGGTGAAGTCGGCCATCCGGCCCGCGTCATACAGGGGCTGCTCCGCCACGATTGCCCACTGTGTGGAAGTGCCGTTGTTGATGCTGGTCTGGAAGTCCACGCCATCCGTGCTGCCGAAGCCCGGCGCCGAAAAGGCCGCCCCGGATGTCCGGCTTTGCTGATCGGTACGTCCCGCACTGCCCTGTGCCGCGAGCGTCGGCATCCACAGGGCGCGGCCCTGGGCCGCATGGGTCCTGCCTGCCTCCCACTGGGCCCGCGCCGACTCGAACTGCGGATCATGGCGCATGGCCGCCTGCCAGGCGTCGGCAAGGCCGAGACCCGCGGCACTGGCGCTACCGCAGGTCAACATGAGCCCGGCGAGAATGGCAGCCGTGGAGCCGGAACGGACAGGATGCATGGGTCGTCGCTCCGCAGCCGGATCAGTCCGTGCTCGCCGCAAGGCCGAGGGCGCGCAGTATGCGCTCCATCAGGCACCATCGGGTGAGCCCGCTTTGCAGCAGGTTCGCGCCGACGAAGGCCGTGAACCACAGCCAGTAGCTGCTCTGGAAGACCGGACTGCCCTTCACGCCGAGGGCAAGCGACAGCAGGATGAAGGTGCCCGCGATCACGCGGGTGAGTTGCCAGGATGTCATGGTGTTGTCTCCGTGGAGCTGGTCTGTGTGGCCGGGGACGGGTGCGTCTTGCGATACACGGCGTAGTACAGCAGTGGAATCACCACCAGGGTGAGGACGGTGGAGACCAGGATGCCGAAGATGAGCGAGATCGCGAGCCCGTTGAAGATGGGATCATCGAGAATGAAGAGCGCGCCGAGCATCGCGGCGAGGGCCGTCAGCACGATCGGCTGCGCGCGGGTGATCGCCGAGCGGACGACCGCCTCGCGGAATTCGACGCCCGCGGCAACCTGCTGGTTGATGAAATCCACCAGCAGGATCGAATTGCGGACGATGATGCCGGCGAGCGCGATCATGCCGATCATCGATGTCGCCGTGAACTGGGAACGCAGCAGCGCGTGGCCCGGCATCACACCGATGATCGTGAGGGGTATCGGTGCCATGATGATGAGCGGCGTGAGATAGGAACCGAACTGCGCGACCACGAGCAGGTAGATGAGGACCAGGCCCACGGCGTAGGCCGCGCCCATGTCACGGAAGGTCTCGTAGGTGATCTGCCATTCGCCGTCCCACTTGAGCGCGTAGCCTCGATACGGGTCGCTCGGCTGCCGGATGAAGTACTCCGTGATGCGCCCGCCGTCGGGAGCGACGATCCGGCCGATCGCGCCTCGCACCCCGAACATGCCGTAGAGGGGGCTGTCGACCCGACCCGACTCATCGCCCATGACATAGACCACGGGCAGAAGGTCCTTGTGATAGCGCGGCTGCTCGACGGTTGCGCTTCGGACCTCGACGACCGAGGCCAGCGGGACGATGGCACCACTGCCGGCGCGGACCCCGAGGCTCAGGGCGGCATCCAGGCTCCCGCGGCTGCTGTCCGGCAGCTGCAGATGCAGCGGTGCCGGGTACTTCGTCGCATCCTGCAGGTATGTGGCATCCTGCCCCGCGATGCCGGTCCGCAATGTCGAGACCACGTCGGCATCATTCACGCCCAGGAGTGCGGCCTTCTGGCGATCCACCGCCACCACCTGTCGGGGTGCGGCGCCGATGTAGGAGGCGTCCACATCGACGAGCCCCGGCGCACCGAGGAAGGCGCTGCGCACGGCTTCGGCCACCGTGAGCCGGCCGTCATCGTCGGGACCGTAGATCTCGGCGACGATCGGGGCGAGCACGGGCGGACCCGGTGGCACCTCCACCACTTTCACCACCGCACCATAGCGGGCGGCGATGGCCGCAAGCCCCGGCCGCAGCCGCGCCGCGATGGCATGACTTTGTTCGCTGCGCTCGTGCCGACCGACGAGATTCACCTGGATGTCGCCCAGTTCCGCCCCGGAGCGCAGGTAGTACTGACGGACCAGCCCGTTGAAGTTGATGGGCGCGGCGAGCCCCGCATAGACCTGATAGTTGCTGACCTCCGGAACCGTGGAGAGATAGTGGCCGAGGTCCGCCAGTGTCGCGGCCGTCCGCTCCAGCGGGGTGCCCGCCGGCATGTCCAGGACCACCTGGAACTCGGATTTGTTGTCGAAGGGCAGCATCTTCAGCACGACCCACTGCACCGCCGGCAGCGCCACGCACAGCAGGATCAGCCCGCCCACACCCGCCCAGAGCCGGCGCCGGTTACCCTGTCCGAGGGCCGGATCCAGGAATGGGCGGAACACGCGCCGCACCGTCGGCTCGATGCGCGAAGCCATGCCGGCATGCCGGCCGGGCGCGGCCGGACGCAGCCACGAACGCGCCAGCCACGGAGTCAGCACGAAGGCGATGGCAAGGGAGATCACCATTCCCATGGAGGCATTGATCGGGATCGGGGCCATGTAAGGGCCCATCAATCCGCCCACGAAGGCCATCGGCAGCAGCGCGGCGATGACCGTGAGGGTCGCCAGGATCGTCGGCCCGCCGACCTCGTCGACCGCCGCTGGAATGAGTTCATCGAGGGGTCGGGCCGGCGTCAGATGCAGGTGCCGGTGGATGTTCTCCACGACCACGATCGCGTCGTCCACGAGGATGCCGATCGAAAAGATGAGCGCGAACAGACTGACACGGTTGAGCGTGAAGCCCCACGCCCAGGACGCGAACAGCGTGGCCGTGAGGGTCAGGGCCACCGCGATTCCGACGATCGCCGCTTCGCGCCGTCCCATCGCGAAGAAGACCAGTGCGACGACCGACGTCGTGGCGAAGATCAGCTTCTCGATGAGCTTGAGCGCCTTGTCGTTGGCCGTCGAGCCGTAGTCGCGGGTGATCTCGACGCCCACGCCTTCGGGGATCAGGCTGTTCTGCAGCTCCGCGATCCGTGCCCTCAGGCGCGCGGTGACGTCGACGGCGTTTTCGCCCGGCTTCTTGGTCACGCTTAAGGTGACTGCCGGGTATTCCGCCGCCCGCTTGCCGGCTGTTCCGTACCACACGTAGCGCTGCGGCGAGGGCGCGCCATCGGTGACCGTGGCGAGGTTCCGCAGGAATACGGGGCGACCGGCGCGCACGCCGACGACCAGGTCAGCCACCTCCTGGGCGTCGGCCAGCACCCCTCCGCCATCGATCGTGACGGATTGTCCACCGCTTAGCAGGTTGCCGGCCGGCAGTGCGCTGTTGGCCGACTGCACCGCCCGGGCGAGGTCCTGCGCCGTGAACCCGAGAGCCGTCAGCGCCTGAGGATTGAGGACGATGTCGATGTCGCGGTGCGGACCGCCGAGCGTCGTGACCTCGCGCGTCCCCGACACCCGCTTCAGTTCCGACTCCACGGCATGCGCGACGCGCTCGAGTTCGAAGGCACCGCTGGCAACGCGAGTGTCGTACAGCGTCGCGGTGAGGATCGGAACGTCATCGATCCCTTTGGGCTTGACCAGCGGCTCGCCGACTCCGAGACCTGCTGGCAGCCAGTCGCGGTTCGACTGCAGCGTGTCGTAGAGCCGGACCAGGGCCTCCGTGCGCGCGACCCCCACCTTGAACTGAACGGTGATTACGGCGAGCCCCGGCCGTGACAGGGACATCACGTGGTCGAGGCCGGCCATCTGCCCGAGTACCTGCTCGGCGGGACCCGCAACCGTCTGCTCGACCTCGCGGGCCGAGGCACCCGGAAAGGGAATCAGCACGTTCGCCATGGTCACGTTGATCTGCGGTTCCTCCTCGCGCGGTGTCACCCATGCGGCGAAGATCCCGACGAGCAGTGCGACCAGCGCGAGCAGCGGCGTGATGCGCGCCGTGAGAAAACGCTTCGCGATGCGACCGGCTATGCCCATGGCGCGTTCAGTTCCGGCCGGCCGCCACGGGGTCAAGAGCGATCCTGTCGCCGGCCCTCAATCCGGACAGCACGGTGACTTCGCTGCCCATGACGGGCCCCAGCCGCACCTGGCGCAGGTGCACCGATCCATTCGCATCGACCACGTAGACGGCGGTCACCTCACTGCGGGTCAGCACCGACCGGGTCGGTATGCGCAGCTCGGTGGCGAGGCCCTTGAGGGGCAGTTGCAGCAGGGCGAACTGGCCGGGCTGCAGCGAAGAGCCGGCGGGCAGCTCTGCCCGCACTTCGACACTCTGCGTGCCGGGATCGACCGCGCTCACGACCGACCAGGTGCTGACCGGCATGCGCGGCGCGCCGGGCTCGGCGCCGCCGAACCACGCCGGCCTCGAGGTCTGCAGGCTCGCCGCGACGGACCCGGGCACCTGCGCGACGACCCGCTCGGCCCCGGGAGCGTAGAGCGCGACGAGCGGTCTGCCGGCAACCGCCAGGTCACCGGCCGCCACGAGGACCTCGGTGACGTTGCCGTCATAAGGCGCCGTGACCGTGCGCCAGGCCGCACGCGTTCGGGCGGCATCGGCCTGCGCACTGCTCGACTCCGCTTCGGCCTCGGCCGAGCGCAGTGCCGATTCGCTTCTCTGCAACGCGGCAACGCTGATGTAATCCTGTGCCCGCAGGCGCTGCGCCCGCTCGTATTCGGCACGAGCCGTCACGAGTCTCGCCGCAGCGCCACGGGCCAGCGCGGCGCTGGCCGAGGCGGCATCGGCTGCCTCTGCGGCTTCGATGCGTATCAGTGCCTGCCCCGCCTTGACGCTGTCACCACTTCGCACGAGCACTTCGAGTACCCGACCGGAGATCTGGGCGCCGAGGATTCCCTGCCGCACCGCCTGAACCGTGCCGGTCGCCGCATAACTACCCTCCTCGGCGCTCGCCCCAACGCTGTACGTCGCGACGGGTGCCGCGGAAACTTCGAGCGCCATGGACACGGCCATCAGACCGGTCAATACGGGCTGTTTCATTGCAATTCCTCGTAGCCATGTATACTCTATCGTTATATGGTGATTGATGCAAGCGGCGCGCAACGGTAGACTGTGAACGATCGGTCTAACCAGGGGTGCATCTCATTGAAGGCGCTGGACGATCGGGCCTTGGGCCATGTCGCCGACTATTTCCGGGCTCTGTCGGAACCGTTACGGTTGAAGATCCTGAACGCATTGCGCGATCAGGCGCACAACGTCGGCGAACTCACCGAGCTGCTGAACTGCAGCCAGGCCAATGTCTCGAAACATCTGGCGACTCTGATGCGCTATGGCTTCGTCGAACGAACCACCCAAGGCACCAGTGCCTTCTACAGAATCGCCGATGCGCGGGTATACCAGCTGTGCGACCTGGTCTGCGGCCAGATGGCCCAGCACTTTGCCCACCAGGCGCAGATGCTGGGGG
Source organism: Steroidobacteraceae bacterium (assembly GCA_035506335.1). Classification (GTDB taxonomy): domain Bacteria; phylum Pseudomonadota; class Gammaproteobacteria; order Steroidobacterales; family Steroidobacteraceae; genus DAIDKA01. The sequence continues at coordinate 22,027 of DATJPN010000093.1, forward strand.
GCCCAGCGAGTGCGTCCCGCGGGCGTCGCTGAACGTCCGGTTATCCGGCCTTCGCAAGCTCCGCTACGGCATCCCAACCCGTCGATTTCAGGCTATCGCGTTCATTCATCCGATCGAGCCATTCGACGAGGTTCGAACGCCCCCGCGTGAGCACAGTCCATTCGGGCGTCTGGGCGAGAAACTCCATGTGCGGTGCAACGATCACGTCGGCGAGCGTCATCCGTTCGCAGGCCAGATACGCCTTCGAACCCAGCAGTCTCGATAGCTCCGCGAACACGACGTGCGCGCGGGGCATCGCCTCGGCAATCTTCGTCTCGTCCGGGGCCAGCCCCATCAGCCGCGGACCGACGACGCGGTAGAAGCCGATGATGCTGCTTACGCCCTGGAACAGGTACCAGTCCGAGATGCCCATGATCTGGTCCATGCGGCCCGCCTCCCTCGGCTCCCGCGGCGTCAACGCCGGTTCGGGGAGGATGCGGTCGAGGTAGCGCAGGATCGCCTGCGTCTCATACAGCGTGAAGCCGTCATGTTCGAGCACCGGCATCTTGCCGAACGGGTGCCGCGACAGGTGGGGCTCGGCCCGGTGCGCACCAGGCGCCATCCCCGCAACACGGAACGGGGCGCCCTTCTCTACCAGGGCGATCATCACGGCACGGGCGGCGGGGCTGCCGGGAATGGTATGGACGATAAAAGTGGACATCCGACTCACCTCACATGCGTGTTTCGGCGTAGGCCGCGAAGTTGCCCATCCTCTCGGGCCAGCCGCTGCCGACCTTTCCGGCGAACGACTCCGCATCGGCACCCAGTTGCTCGATGTTGCGATGCTCCAGACTCACCCGCGTGCCACTGCCGGCAAGTGGCGCGAAGAGTATCTCGACCTCCATGAGTATCCTGGGGTCGAATTGAAACCTGTGATCCAGCTGCCAGCCGAGCAGGAGGCGGCCCGGTGGCTCCCAGGCCAGGACCTTGCCCCATGGCGTTTCGGTGCCGCCCGCATCCCGCTCGTACCAGCGCCCATCGGGCTTCGGTTCGATGATGAGCTCGGTATGCGGATTCTTGCCCGGCGTCCTGCCGCGCGGCCACCAGGCGCCCATGTTCTGCGCGAAGAGCTCGAATGCCCTGCCCGGGGCCGCCTTGACGTCGATACTGCACCTGACCGGGGCGATGCTCATTCGATGTGCTCCTTCTTGAATTCTTCATCGGCGAATTTCTGGAAGTCAGCCAGCGCTCCTCGCCAGTGCTGGTCCAGCCACTCACGCATGGCGCCGACTCCCCGTGGATCGATGTGGTAGATGCGCCGCGTGCCGGCGGCAACCTCGCGAACGAGGCCCGCTTCCTTCAGCACCTTCAGGTGCTGCGAGACGGCCGGGCGGCTGACCGGCAGGCCACGCGCCAGCTCACCCACCGCACGCGGCCTCTCGGCGACGCGCTCGAAGATCTCTCGCCGCGTCGGATCGCCGAGGGCGGATAGACCGGCGGAAGAAGCCATTGCGTTAGCCATGACTTACTGTAAGTGCATACTTACGTAAAAGTCAAGTGTCTTCCTGCATCCTCCCGGGAGTCCCGTCTATCGATCGGGGGCGGATCCGGACCCGCTCATCTGCCGCGGCTGACGATGGCACCGGTCGCCATCAGCTCATCGAGCAGCGCCAGTGTCGCGGGCCCGGACGCGTTGAACGGATTCAACTCAGCCTTTTCCGAGTACTTCAGCAACAGCGCCGGACTGATGTCGCCGGCATTGACCTGGCCCATCGTCCAGTTGCCGTAGCGCCGCTCGCCGATCTCCTGATAGACCAGCAGCCGCACCTGCAGATGCCGCTCGTCGCGGACAATGGCATTGAACAGTTCGCAAACCTCGTCCCGGCCGCCCTCGAGCACCTGGACGAACACCTCCTCGGCGTAACAGAGCACTCCGGTCACTCCCAGACGCGGATTGTTCCTGGCCGATTGTTCAAGAATCGAATCGAGTACCGCTGCGGAAAGCGGCTTGGCGGCTCGGCTGGCATACAGACAACGGACAAGCATGGGCGCCTCAGGCTTTCAGATCGATGAGGGAAAGGAATTCTCGCCGCAATGCCGGATCCTTGAGGAAGGAGCCCCGCATCACGCTGTTCACCATCTTGGAGTTCATGTCCTTCACTCCCCGCCACTGCATGCAGAAGTGGTCAGCCTCCATCACCAGCGCCAGGCCGTCGGGCTTGACCGTCTGCATCAGCAACTCGGCCATCTGCATGATCGCCTCTTCCTGGATCTGCGGGCGGGTCATGATCCATTCGGCGAGGCGCGAGTATTTCGACAGGCCGATCAGGTTCGAGTGCTCGTTCGGCATCAGCCCGATCCACAAGCGACCCATGATCGGACACAGATGGTGGCTGCACGCGCTGCGTACGGTGATCGGCCCGACGATCATCAGCTCGTTGAGATTCTCCGCGTTCGGAAATTCCGTGAGCGGCGGCATCGGTGCGTAGCGGCCGCGGAACACCTCGTGCAGGTACATCCTGGCCACGCGCCGCGCCGTATCCCGGGTGTTGTGGTCGTGCTCGGTTTCGATCACCAGGCTGTCGAGCACCGCGGCGACCTTGCCGGTCACTTCCTGCAGCAACTCATCCAGCTCGCCCGGCTGGATGTACGCGGCGATGTTGTCGTTGGCATGGAAACGCTGACGGGCCTGCTGCAGGCGCGCCCTGATCCGGCTCGAAACCGGTGCCGCCCCGTCGAGGGCCTCGCCTGGCATGCTGTTGGCCATGGCCTATCGTCTCTCGCGCGTGTCGTCCGCGCAGCGCGCGAACGCGCCCACCGCCAGGCCGCGCGCCAGCGCCGCCTTGACCGTCTCCAGAGGAATGCCACTGCTGGCCGCCACGATCGGGATCCTTTTCGGGTAACGCCAATGTATAGGTATCGTATCGCATTGTATGCGAGTTAGATGCCGAATTTTGGCTTCTTTCGAATTTGCGTATCACTTTTGTATAGGTTAGCATGCTTCTTGAGGAGGATTCCGGTGCCGATCTCCGCCGCCAAGCCAGGCAAAACGCTCCTCAGTGGCGAACTGTTCCCGATCCGGACGGTCTCGAGCCTGACCGGTGTCAAAGTCATGACGCTGCGGGCATGGGAGCAGCGCCATGGCCTGATCCGCCCCAGGCGCACGGCCACGGGTCATCGGCTGTATTGCCGCGAGGACATCGAACGGATCAATCGGGCCACGTCGCTGTTGGCCAAGGGCATGGCGATCAGCCAGGTCAGGGGCGCGCTCGACCGGGAGCCGCCGCGAGCAACGGTCGAGGCGCGCTCGGACTGGGCCCATTACCGGGCGCAAATGCTGGTCGCCATATCCGGCTTCGACGATGAGGCGCTGGAAGACGCCTACAATGCGGCGTTGAGCGTGCATCAGATCGAGCAGGTGACCCAGCAGCTGATGTTGCCCCTGCTCCGGGAACTCGGCGACCGATGGGAACAGGGCGAAGGCGCGGTTGCCGAGGAACACTTTTTCGGCGTGTACCTGCGCAACAAGCTCGGCGCCCGCTTGCATCACCTCGCCCGGGGCGCCGGCGGCGTGCGCATACTGGCGGCGTGCCTGCCCGGCGAGCAGCACGAGATCGGCCTGCTGTTGTTCGCCCTGACGGCGCAGGAACGCGGGCTGCGCCCGGTGCTGCTGGGTGCGAACATGCCTCTGGGCGAATTGACGGCGCCGATTCGCCGCGCCGGCTGCCGCGGAATCGTGCTGTCGGGCTCGATCACGCCGCCATCCGAGGTCTTCGCTGAGCAGCTGCCAAGGCTGGTTGCGGCGGCCGGCATTCCGGTGTTCGTCGGCGGCATGGTTTCGGTCCGCGATCGGGATGCCGTAGTCAATGCCGGCGCGATCCCCCTGGGGACCGATCTGGTGGCGGGCGCGGAGCGGGTACGCGCGGCGCTCGCATCCTGAGCCCGCGGAGCAGTACATGAATCCAAGACACCTCACTCGCGCGACCGGTGCCCTGCTGGCGGTACTGTGGGTATTGTCCGCACACGCCGTCAGTCCCACCCAGGAATGGCGCTTCAATGTGTCGCTCGATGGCCGCCCCATCGGCTATCACCGTTTCGCTCTGCGGGCAAACGGCAGCACTTCCGAGGTCTCCAGCGAGGCGCGGTTCAACGTGCGAATCCTGTTCTTCGATGCCTACCGCTACACGCACGAGAGCCAGGAACTGTGGCAGGGCAATTGCCTCGGCCGCATCGACGCCCGCACGGACGACAACGGCGCGACGATGAACGTGCGCGGTGCGATGGTCGATGGCCGCTTCGTGCTGTCGGGCGCCGGACTCGATGCCGAGTTGGCTCCATGCGTGCAGACTTTCGCATACTGGAACCCGCAGATCCTCGCGGCGACGCGACTGCTGAACCCGCAGACCGGCGAGTACGTGCCGGTGCGGGTCGAGCACGTAGGCTCGGAGTCCCTGGCCATACGTGGCAGGCCGCAGCCCGCCGAACGCTACCGCCTGACGGGCCAGGCCAGCGACGGCAAGAGCCTGCG
>DATJPN010000094.1:0-10402 GCA_035506335.1 Steroidobacteraceae bacterium
CTCCGGTTCACCAAAGCAGACCAAGTCCATTCCCCTGACCCTGACGATTGCGCCGGCCACCCTTACCATCACCACCAGTTCGCTGCCGAACGGCATGGTCGGATCGGCCTACAGCGCGACGCTGATGGCCACCGGGGGTACCACGCCCCTCACCTGGAGCATCCTCAGCGGCGCATTGCCCACCGGACTGTCGCTGAACCAGTCGACCGGGGCGATCTCGGGCACACCGACGGTGTCCGTGTCCAATTCATCGATCACCTTCCAGGTGCAGGACTCCGGCTCGCCGATGCAGACCAGGTCGGCGCCCCTGACACTCACGATCGCCGCGAATAACGGCTCGGTCGCTCTGAATCTCAAACGCGCGGCCCTGACGGTGACGCAGACGCTGACCTTGTCGGCGACCACCAACGATCCCCTCGGCGTGAACTGGAGCGTGAGCCCCGGCGGCGGCTCATTCAGCGCGGGATCCAGCGCCTCCGGCGCGAATGTCACCTACACGGCCCCTTCGACGGCCGGAGTCTTCACCGTAACGGCCACCAGCGTTTCGGACGCCTCCAAATCCGCTTCGGCGACCGTCGCCGTCACGAATCTCAGCGGTGTCTTCACCTATCACAATGATCAAAGCCGCGACGGAGCCAACACGCAGGAATACGCTCTGACCACGACCACCGTCGCGACCGCGACCTTCGGCAAGCTCTTCAGCTGCGCGGTGGACGGCGCCGTCTATGCCCAGCCGCTATGGGTCGCCAACATGATGGTGAGCGGGGTGCGGCACAACGTCGTGTTCGTGGCCACCGAGCATGACAGCCTGTACGCCTTCGATGCCGACACGATTCCCTGCAGCATGCTCTGGCACGTCAGTCTGATCGACACCAGCCACGGCGGCGCCTCCGGTGAGACCAGCGTGCCCTCGGGCCTGGTGGGCGCCGGCAGCGGCGACCTCTATCCCGAAGTGGGCGTCACGGGAACACCCGTCATCGATTCGGCGAACAAGATCCTGTACGTCGTCTCCAAATCGACCGACGCATCGCAGAGCAACTTCTACCAGCGCATCCACGCCATCGATCTGACCACCAATGGCGCCGAAAAGACCGGGTCCCCGTTCCTGATCGCCGCCACCTACCCCGGCAGCGGCGATGGCGGTACGATGGTCACATTCGATGCACGGCAGGAACACCAGCGCCCGGGACTCGCGCTGGCCAACGGCCAGGTGTACGTGAGCTGGTCGTCGCACGAGGACGCGACGCCCTATTACGGCTGGGTGATCGGCTACACCTATAACGGGTCGTCCTTCACCCGGTCCGACGTGCTCAACGTGGCGCCCAATGCCGGCCGTGGCGGCATCTGGATGGGCGGCGGCGCACCGGCGGTGGATGCCACCGGCAATCTCTACCTGCTGACGGGTAACGGCAACTTCGATGTCGGCGGGTCTGCCCCGAACAACGATTATGGCGACTCCATGCTGCAGTTGACGGGCGCGCTCACCATCAACCAGTTCTTCACGCCCAGCGACCAGTTCGGCGACAACTTCAATGACGACGATTTCGGCTCCGGCGGCGCGGCCATCCTGGCCGATCTGCCGAACGGAAGCCCGGTGACCCACCTGATCCTGGGCGGCGGCAAGGACGGCTCTTTGTATGTCCTGAACCGGGACGCCCTGGGCGGCTCGGGCGATGCCAACGCCTGGCAGCAGATCAGCCTCGGGCTTGGAATCTTCTCGACGGGCGCGTACTGGAACAACACCTTCTACATCCGCAATGTATACGGACCGCTGCAGTCCTTTGCATTGAATACGACAACCGCCAAGTTCAGTGCCGGATCCCAGTCCAGTACGAACTATGGATGGCCGGGGAGCTCGCCCGCGGTCTCGGCAAGCGGGAATGCGAACGGCATCGTGTGGGACATCGACGCCAGCATGTACTGCACCAACCAGTCCCCGGGCTGCGGACCTGCGGTGCTGCATGCGTTCGACGCGACCAATGTCGGGGTCGAACTGTGGAACAGCGCGGCCAGCGGCAATGACTCCGCGGGCAATGCGGTGAAGTTCACGGTTCCGACCATCGCCAACGGCAGGGTCTACCTGGGTACCCGCGGCAACAATACGGGCGGTGCCGACAGCTCCACGAGCACTCCCGGTGAGCTGGACGTCTACGGGCTCAAGCCGAATTGAGCCTGGCCGGTGGCCGCCCCGGCCGGTGCGCATAGAGGCGCTCTATGAACCGCATCGACAGAATCAACTGGGCCGCCGGGTGCCGACGCGCTAATGTGCCTGCCTCGAATCAGGCACAGGCAGCCGCGGAGGCATCATGGCAACAGAAGGGAAATGTCCGGTCGTCGGCGGTCATCACGGGAGCAAGGCCGGGGCCAGAACCAATAGCGACTGGTGGCCGAACCAGCTGAAGCTGCACGTCCTGCACCAGCACTCTCCCCTGTCCAATCCACTGGGCGCGAGCTTCAACTACGCCGAGGCGTTCAGGAAGCTCGACCTCGACGCACTCATCCGCGACCTCCATGCCCTGATGACGGACTCCCAGGAGTGGTGGCCCGCGGATTTCGGCCACTATGGTCCGCTGTTCATCCGGATGGCCTGGCACAGCGCCGGCACCTATCGCATCGGCGACGGCCGTGGCGGCGCCGGGTCGGGCCAGCAGCGCTTCGCACCCCTGAACAGCTGGCCGGACAACGTGAACCTGGACAAGGCCCGCCGCCTGCTCTGGCCCATCAAGCGCAAGTATGGCAACAGCATCTCATGGGCCGATCTCATGATCCTGACGGGCAACGTCGCCCTGGAATCCATGGGATTCAAGACCTATGGATTTGGCGGCGGCCGTGCCGACGTCTGGGAACCGGAGGAGGACATCTACTGGGGTCCCGAAGGCAAGTGGCTCGCGGACGAGCGCTACAGCGGCGAGCGTGACCTGCAGAATCCGCTGGGCGCGGTGCAGATGGGTCTGATCTACGTGAACCCGGAAGGGCCGAACGGCAAGCCGGATCCCCTGGCAGCAGCCCGGGACATTCGCGAGACCTTCGGTCGCATGGCCATGAACGACGAGGAGACGGTCGCGCTGATTGCCGGTGGTCACACCTTCGGGAAGACCCACGGCGCAGGCGACGCAGCGCTGGTCGGCCCGGAGCCCGAAGCCGCCGCCATCGAGGAACAGGGCCTGGGCTGGAAGAGCCGCTTCGGCACCGGCAAGGGCGCCGATGCGATCGGCAGCGGTCTGGAAGTCATCTGGACCACGACTCCGACGAAGTGGAGCAGCAATTTCTTCTGGAATCTCTTCGGCTATGAATGGGAACTGACGAAGAGCCCGGCCGGAGCGTATCAGTGGACGCCCAAGGGCGGCGCCGGCGCCGGAACAGTACCGGATGCCCATATTCCCGGCAGACGGCACGCGCCATCGATGCTGACCACCGACCTCGCCCTGCGGTTCGATCCGGTCTACGAAAAGATCTCGCGGCGCTTCTACGAGAACCCGGACCAGTTCGCCGACGCCTTCGCCAAGGCCTGGTACAAGCTCACCCATCGCGACATGGGTCCGATTTCGCGCTACCTCGGACCACTGGTGCCGAAGGAAGCGCTGCTGTGGCAGGACCCGGTGCCAAAGATCGACCATCCCCTGATCGGCAGCGAGGACATCGCGGTCCTGAAGTCCAGGGTTCTCGCCTCGGGAGTCTCGATTCCCGAGCTGGTTGCGACGGCCTGGGCCTCGGCCTCGACGTTCCGCGGGTCCGACAAGCGCGGCGGAGCGAACGGGGCGCGCATTCGCCTCGCGCCGCAGAAGGACTGGGAGGTCAACCAGCCGGCGCAGCTGGCCAGGGTGCTGCAGAAGCTGGAGGTCATCCGCAAGGACTTCAATGCGTCCCAGTCAGGCGGAAAAAAGGTCTCCCTCGCCGACCTGATCGTGCTGGCCGGGTGCGCGGCCGTCGAAGCGGCCGCGAAGGCCGGCGGATGTGCGGTGAGCGTTGCATTCACGCCGGGGCGCACGGACGCATCGCAGGAGCAGACGGATGAAGCCTCGTTTGCGGTGCTCGAGCCGACCGCGGACGCGTTCCGCAACTACCTGCGCGGCGCGCAGGGCGCTTCGGCCGAGGAACTGCTCGTGGACCGGGCGCAGCTGCTGACCCTCACGGCTCCTGAAATGACGGTGCTCATCGGCGGCATGCGTGCACTGGATGCCAACTTCGCGCACGCGAGCCACGGCGTACTGACCGCGCGGCCCGGGACGCTGACCAACGACTTCTTCGTCAACCTGCTCGACATGGGCACGAAGTGGCGGCCGTCCCCCGACCAGGAAGGAGTGTACGAGGGCCGTGATCGCACGACCGATGCGCTGCGCTGGACGGCGACCCGTGCCGACCTCGTCTTCGGCTCGAACTCCCAGTTGCGAGCCATCGCCGAAGTCTATGCGGGTGCCGACTCCAGGGCGGCATTCGTGAAGGACTTCGCCGCGGCCTGGGGCAAGGTGATGCACCTGGACCGCTTCGACCTCGCCCGATAGACGGCAAAGGGCGCCGCCTTACGGCCTTCACAGGCGGGTCCGCCGCAGCAGCACCTGCAGCGCCGGCAAGGGCCGTGCATTGAGCACGTCCTCGCGGCGCAACCAGCCGCGGCGGGCCTGCCGGATGCCATCGGCGAGATCGTCGAACTGCGCCCCCGCGTGCGCATCGCTGGCAACGCTGATGAGCACGCCCCGGTCGCGGGCGGCCTTGCACCGGATGTCATCCAGATCCAGGCGCTGCGGCTGCGAATTCAGCTCCAGGTAGCACGGACGGCTGGCGGCCGCTTCGATGATCCTGGCGAAGTCCATCGCGCAGGCGGCCCGCTCATTCAGCAGTCGCCCGGTGGGATGAGCCAGGATCGACACGCACGGATGCTCGAGCGCCCGCAGGATCCGGGCCGTCTGCTTGCCTTCCGGCAGGTTGAAGTGACTGTGGATCGCGATCACCACGACATCGAGCCGGCGCAGCACCGAGTCCGGGAGCGCGAGGGATCCATCCTCCAGGATGTCGACCTCGGCGCCCTTGAGCACCACGAATCCGCGCAAGGTCGCATTCAATGCCTCGATCTCATCGATCTGGCGCGCCAGCCGGTCCGCATCCAGGCCGTGCACGACGCCCAGGTAGCGCGAATGATCGGTGACGGCCATGTAGCGCAGGCCCCGCGCCTGCGCCGCCGTGACCATCTGCCGCAGCGATTCGCGCCCGTCGCTGGCGCTGGTGTGCGCGTGCAGGTCGCCCTGCAGGTCCCGCAACTCGACGAGCCGTGGAATACCGTGCTCCGCGGCTTCGATTTCGCCACGGTTCTCCCGCAGTTCAGGGGGAATCCACGGCAACTGCAGGGCCGCGAGGATTTCCTGCTCGGAAGCGCCGGCGATGCGCTTCGTGCCGCGATACAGGCCGTACTCGTTCAGCTTCAGACCCCGTTCCTGGGCGCGCTGGCGCAGGCGCACGCTGTGCTCACGGCTCCCGGTGAAGTAACACAGGGCGGCCCCGGCGCTTTCCGGCGCGACGAGACGGACATCGACGTGCATGCCGTTGCGCAGCACTGCCGTGCAGCGCGTGGGCCCCGAGGCCGCCATGGCGCTCACCGGCGAATAGTCACGAAGGGCGCCGGCCAGATCGAGTTTGCCTCGGGCGCACACCACGACATCCAGATCACCGACCGTATCGCGGCCCCTGCGATAGCTGCCGGCAAGGTCCACCTGCGTCACCCCGGGGAGGGCTTGCAGGTACGTACGCAATGGCTCGGCGTATCCGCTGGCCTCGCTCCATAGCCAGCGCTGCTCGCGGCCCGCCCGTTCGGCCAGCGCGCGCTGCAGGCGCTCGCTCAGCACCGGACCGAAACCCTTCAGGCCCCGCAACCTGCCGCCTGCGAGTGCCTTGCGCAGGTCCTCGAGGTCGTTGATGCCGCGGCCGGCGTGCAGCGCGCGCACCCGCACCGGCCCGAGGCCTGGAAGCTTCAGCAGGGCGCGCAACCCGGCGGGCACGCGCCGCCGCAGCTTTTCGAGTGCCGCGAGCCGGCCGGACCGCAGCAGCTCGTCGATCTTGGCGGCCAGATCCGGCCCGATGCCGGGCAGCTGATCCAATTCCTCGAGGCCGCCGAACTCGCGCAACGGCCGCGGCAAGGTCCGTACCACCAGTGCCGCCCGCTGGTAGGCGCGCACGCGGAAAGGATTCTCGCCGGCAATCGCCAGCAGCTCCGACATTTCCTCGAATGCGTCTGCGACCTCCTCGTTGCCGAGCGGGCCCGTGCGGGCCTTGCTACGGCGCCCCGTGGCAGCCGCCGCCATCAGACACCGAAAGGATAGGTATCTGCCACGCCCGGGAGTTGCTTTGCCGGCAGTGGCGTCACCGCCCGGGTGCGGTCAAACCAGATGTATTCGTCGAACTGCTCCGGCAGCTCGGCCTGGAAATAGTGGCTCTGCAGTTCGCTCTCGGGCCGGTAGATCACGCCGATCGCGCGCTCCTGCCGGGGCTTCGAGAGACCCGCCCGCAGCGCCGAGCGGCCGGCGGCGCGCAGCCCGAGCAGGAACCGGGGCTCGCCGCTGTGGTGGCAGAGCGCCTCATAGCTTCCGGGGAGAGAGGGGTTCACGTCCATGATCCGCATCGGTCCATCCCAGTCCGAGGCCGCCGCAACGGTTCCCGAGTCGGTGCCGAATCCGATCGAATACGCCAGATGCGCGAACTCCTGGCGGCACAGGTGTCCGATGTTGTACTCGCCGCGATGCGACATCTCGGTTGCGGCTGAATCGCCCACGTGGGAATTGTGCGCCCAGACGATACCCCGGCTTCCGGGGCCGTGGAACGCCAGCAGGTTCTTCAGGGTGTCGAACATGTGCCGGTCGCGAAGGTTCCATGAGGCCCGCGAACCGTAGTACATGACCCGGTAGTAATGTTCGGCATCGGCCACGAGTTTCGCATTCTGCACCGCATCGAGGAACCGTTCGCCATCGTGTTCCGCGTATGCCTGCCGCTTGCCGCGCAAGTCCTTGAGGACCTCCACGACCTGGGATTCGCAGCTGCGATAGGCGGCGCTGAGCACCGCCCGGCCGTAGGTCGCCGGATCGGCCTCCCAGGGTGTCAGGCATCCATAGCGCACACGGGCGGTCCCGGCCACCTCCGGATCGACTCTATCCAGATAATCGAGCACCGAGCGGATCGAACTGTAGAGGCTGTAGAGGTCCAGACCGTGAAAGGCCACCCGCCGCGACGGCTCCCGCCCGGCGTTCAGTGTCCGCAGCCACTCGACGAAGCGGCGCACGTCCTCGTTGCGCCACATCCACGTCGGGAAGCGTGCGAACGCCGTCCACTCCGATGGCGGGTATCCGGCATGACGCACGTAATGGTCCACGCGCGCGGCATCCGGCCAGTCGCCCTCGATCGCGACGAACGAAAAGCCCTTGTGTTCGATCAGGTCACGCGTGATGCGCGCCCGCATGCTGTAGAACTCGGAAGTGCCGTGCGAGGCTTCGCCCAGCAGCACGACACGGGCATCCCCGATGCGCCGCATCAGTGGTCCCAGATCCGCCGTGTCGATGTCGGTAAACTTTTCACTCTCCGCCGCAATGGAGCGGGAAAGCTCGCCATCGGCCGCCCGGCTGCGCCGCCGGCGCGGCGGCGAGGGCGGCGGCGTCTCATCGGATCGCTCCGGTGCCCAGCCTTCGGCGCCGACGAGGGGCACGAAACGTACGTCGGCCAGCTCCTCGGTACGGTATTCGTTTGCCGCAACGCGGGTCACCCGCACCAGCTCCTGAACGTCGCGATCCGCGCCGACCGGCATGACGAGACGGCCCCCGACGATCAATTGGCTCTTCAGGGCCTCCGGCACGGTGGGTCCGCCGGCCGCGACGATGATGGCATCGAACGGGGCCTCCTCGGGCCACCCGAGCGTGCCATCACCATGACGCACGTGCACGTTCTGATACCCCAGCGCATTGAGGGTCTCGGCGGCCTTGCCGGCGAGTTGCCCGTAGCGCTCGACCGTGTAGACATCCTGCGCGATGTGCGCGAGGACCGCCGCGGCATATCCCGATCCGGTGCCGATCTCGAGGACCCGTTCGCCGCCCTTCAGCCCCAGGGCCTCGGTCATCATCGCGACGATATAGGGTTGCGAGATCGTCTGGCCTTCGGGTATCGGCAGTGGCGTGTCGTCGTAGGCGAATTCGGCCAGCGCCTCCGGCAGGAAGCGCTCCCGCTCGACGCTGCGCACCGCCTCGAGCACCAGGGGCGAGCGCACGCCGCGTTGCACGATCGTCCGCTCCACCATCTTCTGGCGGCGCTGCGGGTACGGACTGAGCGAAGCGGTGGCTGGAGGCATCCTGCCCCGGATAACTACGCCGAATCAGCCGCGCCCGGAATAGGTAATAGTACGCAGCGCGGTGCCGCCCGCCTCAGTGGCCGGAACCGGCCGGAGCCGCGGCCGGCGAGGCCGCCGGGTTCGCGAGCTTCCTGATGAAACTTCCGTTGCTGTCGAACATCGGCGTCTGGATCGAGAACAGCTCAAGGACGGTGTCGAATACGTCCTGCTGATGGTATTCCGGGCGCTTCACGATGGAGATCGGCACCGAGGACTTCACGATCAGCGGGATCTGCGCCTGCTCCTCGGGCAGCGGCACGCCCGGCGGCATGCCGTGAAACATCCGCCCCCCTTCCATCAGCGACTCGCCGTGATCGGACAGGTAGATGAAGACGTAGGGAATCGCGGCGGCGTCGAGCTTGCGGATGATCTCGCCCACGACATGATCCACGTAAAGGATGGTGTTGTCGTAGGAGTTGTACAACTGCTCCAGCGTGCATTGATTCGCTACGTCGGCATCGTTGCACATGGGCTTGAATTGCTGGAACTCGGCCGGATAACGGTCGGTGTAGATCGGACCGTGACTGCCGCCACCCAGATGCAGCACCACGAACCGGTAGCCCGATACATAGGACTTCAGGTTGTCGTCGAGCAGGGGGATCACGTCCTCGTCGTAGCATTTTCCGCCGTGCCCGCATTTCGTCGCGGTCTGCTCCCCCACGGACTTGCAGTTGTCGTAGAGCGAGTAGTTCACATAGCACGCGGTCGGTATGCCGAGCCGGGACACCATCATCGGCAGCTTCACGCCCGCCTTCTCCAGAATCTGGGGAAGCGCATACAGGGTCGAGCCACGCATCGCGATCCCGTCCAGCAGGTGCAGGCCGCTGGTTTTTTCAAGCACCGGATTGGTATCCCGCCGGCTGTAACCGTAGAGGCTGAAGCTCTTGCGTCGCGAGGCCTCGCCGATCGCGAGGACGACCACGAGGTTGCCGGGCGCCGTCACGCGGCCGGTGATCTGAACCGGCTTCTGGTCGGATGCGAACAGCGGCGCGACCAGGTCGGTCGCGACGCTGATGCTGCCGGCCAGGAAATTGTCGGGCACGAGCGAATAGACGATGTACTTCCTGGAGATGTTGCCGGCCCGGCTGATGGCGTTGTAGTTCAGGTACAGGGACGCCAGGGCGATCACGAGGGCAATCGCCACGAGCCGCGCCGAAGCGAGAAGATAGCGTCCGGAGGCCCCGAATGTGATCTCGGCCGGCAGCACGATCAGCGCCGGCAGCACCGCCAGAACGATCAGGTACGGGACCATCTGCGGCGACAGCAGCTGGCCGACCTCGGTGCGGTCCGTGTGGATCGCGTTCAGGACCATCGAGGCGTCGACGGCCACGTTGTACTTGTGCACGAAATAGGTCACCGCGGCGCTGACGACGAGGAGGATGATCGCCACGGGCTTGATCGTCCGGCGGTGCGCCAGCAGGGCGAAGAACGCCATGAACACACACAGTCCGGCGAGCAGGTAGCCCGAGAGGGCCGGATAGTCCAGGCCGTTCTTCTGGTGGAACCATTTGGCCAGCTTGTCGATGTTCAGCGCATTGCAGATGCCGTACAGCAACACCGAAAAGACCACGATGAACCGGGTGTGCGTGGTACGGATCCTGAACTTCCTGCTGATCGCCATGCCTGGATGTCCCCGGCCATCGTGCCGGCGGCTCGCCTGCGTGAGAAAAGGGGCGAACTATAGCCGAATATGCGAGCCCCGGTCACACTGGCGCGGGTTCGGCTTGTGGCCCGCGCGGATGTGCCGACATAATGGCCGCTTGCGGGGTGGCGCTGGAACCGCCGATGCCCTCGATTCCGGCGAAGAGACGGAGCCTTGGCTTTATACTTTATGAGTTATCTCAGACTGCTGCGCGCCCGGCTGATCCTCGCATCCTTCCTGATTCTCTCGGTCCTGCTGGTCGCGTTCCCGCGCATCGACATCGGCGTTTCGAGCCTGTTTTTCGACCACGGCTTTCACCTGAGGACCCAATGGTGGGCGATCGGGCTGCACGAGAGCGTGACCTGGTTCCTGCGGCTGAGCGTCGTCGCGGTGCTCGGGAT
>DATJPN010000095.1:0-3853 GCA_035506335.1 Steroidobacteraceae bacterium
GGGGTACGGGGACGTCAAGACGGTCCAGGCGGCCATCCCCAGATTGGGGTTCAAGGAAACACTCAGCATCGTGGTGGCGGTCGCCAACCGGAGCATGTACGAAACCAGGCTCCCCCAGTACCGCCTCCTCATGGACAAACTGTGGGGTCATTCCCTCGCCGCTGCCTACGGCGCCAAGTTCATCGCGCAGAATCTGTCGTATGAAGACCCCGAAACCATTTTCCTGATGGGCTTGACGCACGACATCGGGAAGGTCGTGCTGCTGCGAGCGTTTGCCGAAGTCCCGCAGGAACGCAATCTGCCGACCGATGCCGTCATGGCGGCGGTCCAGGACGCGCACCAGAGCATCGGCAACCTGCTGCTGAAGCGCTGGGGGTTCGGGGAGGATTACGCGCGGGTGATCGCGCTGCACGAGGGCTCCAATTTTTCGCCCGACACCAACCGGGAAATATTAATGGTGCATCTGGCGAACATCATCACCCGCAAGGCCGGTTTCAGCTTTTTCAGTTGGGATGATCCGGCCGAAATCATTTCGGCTCAGCTTCTGGGCGTTTCTCCGGAAACCATCGTTCGCACCGAAGAGATGATAAGACAGGTGATCAGCGATCTGGCTCACCTGTTCTGATGCCGATAAGACCGCGCTCCCATCTTCTATCAGGAAACCGGTATGCCGGACGTCGTCCCGCTGTTGCGTGAGGCGCTCCTGGATCTGGAGGCCGCCGGGCTGGCAGTCCAGGCTCAGGCCGCACGCGACAGGTGCTTCGCCGCCTGCGCCACGTCCTCCGAGTGGCTCGGTGAAGTCGGTGTCGCACTCACCGGTTTGCTCGCGGCGTGCGGACCGTCGATCCCGCCCTCGACACGCGAAAAACTTCGAACCTGCCTCAAAGAGGTGGCGAAGGTCTGGCCCCGATTCCGCATGCGCTGAAGACCCGCACGCCTTGCTTGCCGCCCCTGCCGATCCCCGCCGCCGCTGCGCGCCACCCACCTTGATCCGGTGCACCCACGGATTTCGGCCGTGCCCGGGCTTCCGGGGGCCCATCGGGGTTCCCTGCCGGGTCGACGCATCGAACCATATTGCTTGACTTCGCTCGCCTTCTTTATTAGTAAATTCGGTTTATTTCAGGCTCCGCGCGGCTTTCCCGGGTACCTCGATGCGGCCCGCTCACCCGCCTAATGAAGGGAGACGTCCATGAACATGGGTCATGCTAAAACGCTGTGCCTGCTCCTGATCGCGGCGGCGCTGATGGCGCCTGCGGCCGGCGCGGGCAACATCAAGGTCGGCATTCTGGACACTTACAGCGGTCCGCCCGCCGTGTTCGGCAACGACGCCTTGAATGGGTTCAAGCTCGCGCTCGAGGAGATCAACCGGCAGGGCGTCCTGGGCGGCAAGATCGAGATCGTCACCCGCGACGACAAGTTCAAGGTCGACATCGGGCTCAACATGGCCAAGGAGCTGGTGCTCAAGGAAAACGTCGACGTGATCGCCGGTGTTGTGAACAGCGGGGTCGTGCTGGCCGTCTCCGACGCGGTCGCCAAGAAGGAGAAGGTCCCCTTCTTCACCTGGATGGGCAAGAGCGAGAACATCACCGGCAAGGCCGGGCACCGCTACATGTTCTCGACCACCGAAAACACGGCCATGTCCGGCAAGGCGGCCGCCAACGTGCTGTCCAAGAAGGGGTACAAGCGCATCTGGGTCGCGGGCGACGATTACGAGTACGGCCACGCGCTCGACGACAGCTTCACGCGGTACATGAAGCAGCTCAACCCCGGGGCCGAGTTCATCGGTCGCACCTGGTGGAAGCTGGGCGAGCCCGACCTGGTACCGTACTTCACCAGCATCCAGGCCGCCAACCCCGACCTGATCCACTTCTGCACGGGCGGCGCGAGCATGGCCAACGTGCTCAAGACCATCAAGGCGACCGGCCTCAACCTGAAGGTCCCGATCTACATCCACACCGCGATCGACTATGCCGTGATCAAGCCGCTCGGCTTGGAGGCGCCCGAAGGCGTCATGGGCACGATGGACTACCTGTTCTACTACCCGGAGCTGAGCACGAACCAGAAGTTCGTGAAGGACTTCCAGGAGCGCTACAAGATGCCCCCGGGCTTCCCGGCCTTCCACGCTTACATCACGGCGCACTTCATCGCCGAGGGGTTCCGCAAGGCCGGCCAGGTCGACAAGGAGAAGTTCATCGACGCGGTCGAGGGCATCAAGGTCGACAGCCCGGTCGGCAAGATCGAGATGCGCGCCTGCGATCACCAGGCGATTCTGCCGATCCTTTTCGGCACGACCAAGGTCTCCAAGGAGTACGGGGCGGCAATCGGCACCGACATCGTGACGCTGCGCGGCGCCGAGGTCATGCCGTCCTGCGAGGAAGTGCAGGCGTCACGCAAGTAGCGCCAAATCCATTCGGTCGATCTGCCCGCCCCGGCCGTGCGCCGCACGGGGGCGGGCAGATCGTTTCCGCGTAAGGCCGCATCGATGGAATCCACGGTACCCCTGGCCGCCTACGCCAGCCAGCTGCTGGTCGGGTTGAGCCGGGCCATGATCCTGTTCATCGTCTCGTCTGGGTTGAGCTTCATCCTGGGCGTGCTCCGCGTACCGAATGTCGCCCACGGCTCGCTCTTCATGATCGGGGCGTTTGCCGCCCACACCATCGCCACCACCTTCGGCGGCAGTGCCCTCGGGTTCTGGCTGGCCATCGTGTTCGCCCCGCTGATCGTCGGCGCGGTCAGCCTGGTGGCCGAGCGCCTGCTGTTCTGTCACCTGTATGAGCGCGAACACCTGATGCTGCTGCTCTTCACCTTTGCCCTCATGCTCATCCTGGGGGACCTGACCAAGATGACCTGGGGCGCGGACTACCGCTCGATCGTGGCGCCGCCTTTCCTGCAGGGATCGGTCGAGGTGCTGGGAACGGCCCTGCCCCGCTACAACCTGTTCCTGCTCGCAGTCGGTCCGGCGGTTGCCGTCGGGCTATGGCTCATCTCGACCCGCACGCGGTTCGGCAAGATCGCCCGCGCAGCAGCGGTCGACCGCGAGATGGTGGGTGCGATCGGGATCAACGTGAGCTGGGTGTTCGCGCTGGCGTTCGTGCTGGGCTGCGTTCTGGCGGGGCTGGGCGGTGCGCTGGTCTCGCCGACCATCAGTATCACCCTCGGCATGGACCACTCGATCATCATCGAGGCCTTCCTGATCGTCACCATCGGCGGGCTGGGCAACATCTGGGGCGCGCTGCTCGGGTCGCTGATCTTCGGCCTCACCCAGTCGATGGGGCTCCTGGTCATGCCGCAGTTCGCGATCGTGTTCCCGTACCTGGCCGTGGTCGTTATCCTGAGCCTCAAGCCGACCGGCCTGCTGAAGTCGGTCTGGTGAAGGGGGGACGCATGGCCGACATGCTGCGCTCACGCAACACCGCCGTGATGGCCGCCCTCCTCGCGCTGCTGGCGGTCATCCCATACATGGCGCCGCGGTTCTACGTTTACATCCTGGCGGTCATCTTGGTGAACGGGCTGCTCGCCACGAGCCTCAACCTGCTCGCGGGCCACGGGGGCGCCTACCAGTTCCACCACGGTGTTTTCTATGGGGTGGGTGCTTACGCGACCGGGCTGATCCTGACCAAGACCGCGCTGCCGGCCTGGGTCGGCTTCTGCGCCGGCCCGCTTGCGGCCGCCATCGCCGGGCTGGTGATCGGCGCCATTTGCGTGCGCCTCAACAAGCTCTACTTCGGCATGCTGCAGATCTCCCTCGGGTCGCTGATCTGGATCATCGCGCTGCGCTGGTACAGCCTCACCAACGGGGACGACGGCATCCACGGCATCCCCGTGCCGGAGATGCTCTCCGGGTCGGTGCACG
>DATJPN010000096.1:0-4181 GCA_035506335.1 Steroidobacteraceae bacterium
GGCAGCCGCGAGGGCCGCCGCTGGTACGGCCTGCGCCTGGGATTCTTCAGCGATGCGAATTCCGCCAAGCAGGTCGCGCAGTACGTGCGCTCCGAGTTCGCCAGCGTGGCGGTGGTACCCGTCAGTCTGAAGGAGCGTGACGGCGCCAGCGGCGCGGTCGGCGGCGCGGCCGCGGTGAATCGCACCACCGAGCGGCTGCCCGACCAGTCCGCTGAATTCAAATTGCTGGACGACACCGGCGATGCGCCGAAGCCGCCCGCAGCTGCCGCCAGCCCCGCCGCCACCGATCCTTCGCGCGCGAAGCCCGCCGCGGGCGCGAAGAGCCCCAGGCGGCGCGGCCTCCGCGTCGATGCCCACGAGAAGCGCGGGCCGAAGACCCTGGAGGAGACCCTCGAGATTCTCGGCGCCGACGAACTGCAGATCGAGGGCGCCCGGAAGAAGTCCGCCACCGCGGGCACCGTGGGCCACTCGCAGGTCAAGGCGCAGAAGAACTCGGCGCTGTCGCGGCTGCTCGACCGGCTCGCGGAGCGCAGTCGATAGGCTATTTCCCGAAGAGCTTGTCGAGCTGCGACCGCGCGCGGTCGTTGGCCGGGCCGTCGCCGCCGCTCCAGGCGCCGGGCCTGGGCTTGAAGTGATCGCAGAAGTTCGCGCGGGTCTTGTCGCGAACCTCCTCGACGGTGGGTTCGCGGCACTGCTGGTAGGCCTGGCGGTCGAACAGTGCGCACATCCTGCACACGTGCAGCTCGGCGCGGCATTTCGGGCATTCCTCGAGCCGGCGCAGGGGCAGCGACAGGGCCGCAAGACCCGCGCCGCACTTCCAGCACACGAGATCATGGGCCATGAGCGCGCTCCTTCAGGAATCCGGCCAGCACGCGACCGGTGTGTGACCGGGACCTGCGGCGCGCGACCTGCGCCGGCGTGCCCTCGGCCACGATCCGGCCGCCATCATCGCCCGCCCCGGGTCCCATGTCGATCAGCCAGTCGGCCTCGGCCATGACATCGAGATTGTGTTCCACGACCACGGCGGTGTTGCCGGCCTGGATCAGCCGGTGCAGCACCTGGATCAGCTTCTCGACGTCGGCCATGTGCAGTCCGACCGTGGGCTCGTCCAGCACATACAGCGTGTGGCGCGGCACCTGGCGCGGACCGGCGGTTCCGTCGGCGCGCACCTTCGACAGTTCCGTGACCAGCTTGATGCGCTGCGCCTCTCCGCCCGAGAGCGTCGGGCTGTGCTGGCCGAGGGTCAGGTAGCCCAGGCCCACGTCCTGGAGGAGCTTCAGCGCGTGATGCACGCGGGGATGGGCGGCGAAGAACTCCACGGCGTCATCGACGCTCAGGTTCAGGACATCGCCGATGCTGCGGCCGCGCCACAGCACGCTCAGGGTCTCGGAGTTGAAACGCCGCCCGTTGCAGACGTCGCAACTGACCTTCACGTCGGGAAGGAAGCTCATCTCGATGGTGCGCAGACCCTGTCCGTCACAGGCTTCGCAGCGGCCGGAACCGGAGTTGAACGAGAAGCGGCTGGCCGTGTAGCCGCGGATGCGTGCCTCGGTGGTGCCCGCGAAGATGCCGCGGATCTCGTCCCAGAAGCCCACGTAGGTGGCCGGGCAGGATCGTGGCGTCTTGCCGATCGGGGCCTGGTCGACTTCGAGCACGCGCTGCACCTGACCGGCGCCCTCGATCGCCCTGCAGCCGAGCAGCGCCGCGGAGCGGGCCGCCTGCGCCCGGGAGCCGGCCGGGGCCTTCTTCTTCCGGGCGCGGCCGCCCGGAGCCTCTTCGCCGATGATGCGCTTGAGGTTCGTGAAGAGCACGTCCCGGGTGATCGTGGACTTGCCCGAACCGGAGACGCCGGTGACGACCACGAGCCGTCCGAGCGGCACCGCGACGTCGACGTTCGCGACGTTATGCAGCCGGACCGCCTTGAGCGTCAGCCGCGGCGTCCCGGCATCGACGGGGCGTCGCGGCCGCGGCGGATGCAGCAACGGCTGGCGCAGGAACCTTCCGGTCACCGACTCTTCATTGGCGATGAGATCGGCAACGGTGCCGCGACCGACGACTTCACCACCGCGCACGCCGGCTCCGGGCCCCAGATCCAGCACATAGTCGGCGCGCCGGATGGTGTCCTCGTCATGTTCGACCACGACCAGGGTATTGCGATGGGCGGCGAGCTCCGCGAGCGCATCGAGCAGCACGGCATTGTCGCGCGGATGCAGCCCGATGGTGGGCTCGTCGAGCACGTAGCACACGCCCTGCAGGTTCGAACCGAGCTGGGAGGCGAGGCGGATGCGCTGCGCCTCACCCCCCGAGAGGGTCGGCGCGGCGCGATCGAGCTGCAGGTACCCCAACCCCACGCGGACGAGGAAGTTCAGCCGGGCGCGGATCTCGGCCAGCAGGTCGCGTCCGATCTCCTGCTCGCGCTTCGAAAGCTGCAGGCCGTTGACGAAGGCGATCGTGGCCTCGATGGAGCCCGCGGCCAGCGCGGCGATCGAGCGTCCGCGGAAGCGTACGTTGAGCGCGACGGGATTCAGGCGCTGGCCCCGGCACTCGCCGCAGGCGACGGCATCGCGCTCGAACCACTCGTTCCACCAGATCTCCTCGCCCGTCTGGGCCTCGTCGAAGTCCGGAATCTCAAGACCGGTGCCGAAGCACCCGGTGCACCAGCCGTGTTTCGAGTTGAACGAGAACATGCGCGGATCAGGCTCGGCGAAGCTGCGCCCGCAGGAAGGACAGGCGCGGCGTGTCGAAAACATCACCGGGGCGCCTTCCGCCGGGATGACGCTCACGAGCCCCTTGCCGTAGTCCAGGGCCTTGGCCAGGGTCTGATGCAGCTCGAATTCGGTTTTCGCGCTCAGGCTCAGCGTCGCCACCGGCAATTCGATCGTGTGTTCCTTGAAACGGTTCAACCGCGGCCAGCGCGCCGTGGGGATGTCGACGCCGTCGACCCGCAGCTCACGGTAGCCTTTCTTCGCCGCCCATTTCGCCAGATCCGTGTAGAAGCCCTTGCGGGCCACCACCAGCGGGGCCAGCACCGTGATGCGCCGGCCGCGGTAGTCGCGCAGCAGCCGCGCGCCGATGGCTGCCGGGCTCTGCGGCTCGATGGCCACGTCGCAGTCGGGACAGAACTGGGTCCCGAGCTTCACGTAGAGCAGGCGCAGGAAGTGGTAGATCTCGGTGAGCGTCGCGACCGTGCTCTTGCGCCCGCCGCGACTGGTGCGCTGCTCGATCGCAACCGTCGGCGGTATACCGTAGATGGCATCCACGTCCGGCCGCGAGGCCGGCTGCACGAACTGCCGGGCGTACGCGTTCAGTGACTCGAGATAGCGCCGCTGGCCCTCGTTGAAGAGGATGTCGAAGGCGAGGGTGGACTTGCCGGAGCCCGAGACCCCGGTGATCACCGTGAACCGGTCGCGCGGTATGCGCACCTCGACGTTCTTCAGGTTGTGCTCCCGGGCGTTGTGGATGACGATGTCCTGCGCATCGCCGGCGTCGCGGGCCGCGGATCCGGCCCACTCGCCCGCCGGCTCGGCAACCGCCGCGGCCGGCGCGAAGGCGTTGGCGAGCGAGCGCTCGTAGTCCAGGAGGGCGCGGCCGGTGTGCGATCCGGGGTGCTCGCGCAGCGCGGCCGGAGTGCCGGCGAACACGATCGTTCCGCCGCCGTCGCCGCCCTCGGGCCCGAGGTCGATGATCCAGTCGCTGGCGCGCATGACGTCCAGGTTGTGTTCGATCACGAGCAGCGAGTGACCGGCCACCCGCAGCTTCGCGAAGGCCCGCAGGAGCTTCGCCACGTCGTCGAAGTGCAGCCCGGTCGTCGGCTCGTCGAACAGGAACAGCTTGCCGTTGGCGCTGGCCGTGGCCGTGTCCGCGGCGGCATCGGCGAGATGACCGGCGAGCTTCAGGCGCTGCGCCTCGCCGCCCGAGAGCGTCGGCACCGGTTGCCCGAGCTTCACGTACTCGAGGCCGACGTCGGCCAGGGGCTTCAGGCGCGTCGCGAGCTCGCGTGACTCGCCGAAGAAGGCGAGCGCCTCGGTGACGGTCATGTCGAGCACCTCGGCGATGCTGGCGCGGCGGCCATCGCTGCCCTCGCGCTTCACTTCGAGCACTTCGTCCCGGTAGCGGGTGCCGTTGCAGTCGGGGCAGCGCAGGTACACGTCGGACAGGAACTGCATTTCGACGTGTTCGAA
>DATJPN010000097.1:0-9028 GCA_035506335.1 Steroidobacteraceae bacterium
CCGGATACTGAGCCCCGGCATGGGCGACTCGGCGCTGGCGCGGTTCGACGCGGATGTCCTGAGCCTGCCGAATGTCCGGTACCTGATCATCTTCGAAGGGGTCAACGATATCGGCAACCGCTTCGGTCCTCACAGCCCGAATCAGCCGGCCTTCCCGGGACTCGACCAGCCCGAGATCACGGTCGAGCAGATGATCGCCGGCTACAAGCAGCTCATCGCCCGGGCACATGCCAAAGGCATCAGGGTCATCGGCGCCCCGATCGGGCCCTACAAGGGTGCGAGCTACTGGTCCGAGGAGGGCGAGGCCGCCCGGCAGAAGATCAACGACTGGATCATCCACGGCCACGCCTTCGATGGGGTGACGCGGATCGATTCGGCCTTCGCCGACCCGGCCGAGCCGCGGCAGATGCGCGAGGGTTTCCACGCGGGGGATCACCTGCACGGCAACGATGCCGGCCTCAAGGCGGTGGGAGAGTCGATTGATCTTTCGCTGTTCGCGGCAGGGGCGACGTCAGGAAAGAAACCAGCGTCCTGAGCTTCGCATCGGTGAGGTCGCTGGGCACGAAGGGCGGCATGGCCTTGAGGCCATGTCGTACGATGTACTGGATGTAATCCGCCGCCAGATCGGTGCGCTCGACCAGCAACGCCTTGTCCGCGCCCCGCGACCGGCGCAGCTGCTGGGTACCCGGACCGTTACTATCGCCGTGGCAGGGAGCACAGTAGTGCGCGAAGAGTGCCTGCCCGGACGGGTCCGCCGCAGCGGCTGGCCCGGCGAACCCCGCTGCAAGAAGTGCTGCCGGCAGGATCAGATGGCGAATGTGCGTCATGCCTTTTTCGCCTCCCGCAGGTGCCGCGGCCAGATCCCGGACTTGCCGGGCGAGAGGATGCCGTTCGGATCGAGGGCGTCCTTGATCCTCTGGTGCATCTTCATCAATGCGTTGTCGTTCCAGCCATACGTGCCCGCGATCGTGTCCATGTAGTGAATGTGGGTGCGGTACTCGCCGTAACCCTCCGCCGCGGCCTCGCGCACCATGAGCCTGAAGAGTTCATCGAGTTTCTGGCGCTCCGCCGGATCGTTCTGGTCGTAGACGATCACCGTCACGTGATGCAGTTCCCGGAACCCGACGGCCATCAGTCCCATGTAGTCGAAGCCGTGTTCACGCACCCGGCCGCTGACCATGCGCCATTGCCTGATCGCATCCTGGCCGGTGATTGGCGACACGGGTGAGAACCCGACGTGGCCGCCGCCGCCGTTCCAGTTCAGGAATCCGAACTCGGTCAGCTTCGGAATGCCGCGCATGGTATCGGCGCGATGGATGAGGATGTCGGGGCGGCGCTTGCGATCCTCCGGGAAATAGAACTTCACGCCGGGAATGCTCGCAAAGGCATCCCGCGTGGTGCTCCACAGCACATCGGTGATGGCCGGCGGTCCATACAGGGCACCGCAGAAGTTCCACATGCCGATCTCCTGGTCGGCCATGATCTGCTTCGCGACGCTGTCCGGGATGGGCCCCTTCCCAGGGTAGTACTGGCTCTTGGTCGTGAACAGCGCCGCATCGAGCACGAGGCTGCGGATGGTGGCCGCGTTCTGCAGCACGTTGTTGAGCCGCAGCGGCCGCACGATCTCGACGACCTGCTCGATGTCCTCCTCGCGCGGGAAGGTGATGAGGTAGGGCCGGTAGCCCGCAGGCTCGGACATCAGCCAGATGCCCATCTTGGTCACGATGCCGAAATTGGACTGGGAAAAGAGTCCGTCGACGTAGGGACCGAAACCGTATTTGAAGAGCTGCCAGGTATTGTTGCCGGGCAGGGCGCCCATGCCGGTGCGCACCACCTCGCCGTTGGCGAGGACCACTTCCATGCCGCATTGCATCCCGAAGTGATCCCCGTAGGGGGTGTAACCGACGCCGTGATCGAGCGCATTGCCCACGACGCTGCCCCAGCCCGGATCCGGTACGTCGATCCACAGCTTCAGGCCCCGGTCCTTGATGTACTGGTACAGGTCGAAGTAGCTGACGCCGGGCTCGACCAGCGCGTACCCGAACTTCTCGTTGACCTCGAGGATCCGGTTCAGACGGCTCAAATCCAGGACCACCGATCCGGACAGCACCGGAGCCGCTCCGCCGTAGGCGAAGTTCTTGCCGCGCGAGACAGTCCACAGCGGCACGTGCAGTTCGTTCGCCACTTTCACCAGCGCCTGCACCTCCTCGCTCGATGCCGGGGCCACTGCGGCATGGGCCCGGTGTAGCCCGGCATCGTTCGGGACCGTGTATGGGTCGTGGTAGCTCGCGACCCGGTCATCGACGAAGACCCAGTCCTTCCCGACGATCTTGCGGAAACGCGCGAGCGCATCGCTCATGCGCTCCGCGGTCAGGCCCGGTGGTAGTGGTTCAGCCATGGTGTCCTTTGACCTTCGGGTTTCGGAGTGCTGGCGAGTGACCATGCGATGAGGTTGCGATCCAGGCGCGAGGTCGCGATCACCAGATCGGCGTGCTCCGCGGCCAGGGTCCTGAAGCAGAAGAGGAAGGACGCCACGGTGACGCCGCGGATGTACGCGGGAGCCTCGCCGACCCTCCGGGCAAGCTCACGACTCCAGAACGGGGTCACGTCACCGCACACGGCGATCCGCGCCGGCGAGGGCGCCCAGGAGGCCGCCTCGCGCTGCGCTTGCGGGAACCGCTCATCGACGTAGAGCAGGTCCGGCCGCGCCGCAATGGCCGAGACGTCCCATTTCGCCAGGGCCGTGGACGGCAGCAGGCAGGCGGCGGTGAGCTCGATGAACTGTCGTCGACGCATCCTCTGAATGGTACTCCTCTTGATTTGTCAGGGATCGCCCTCACGGCTGCCGGCTATGGCTCCTCTATGGCGCGGTATCGTGGCGGTGGCTTTGGTCCTGGTGCTGACGGTCGGCGCCGTTGGTGCGGTGCGATGGGCCAAGCGGGGCGGCACGGCGGCGAGCTTTGCGGCCAGCGCACTGCTGCTCACCTTTGGAATGGGCCTGGTGGTCGCACAGCCCCAGCGAACCCAGGAACGCGTCGAGGAAGAGACCGACAAGACGGATCACGAGGACGGCGATCCCTTGCAATAACCCTCGACCTGAAACGTCTACACCTGCATGGAGCTATCGAAGCCCTTTGCCGAGCTCGCTGAGCGGAACACGGATCTGACGGCCACCGTACTGCGCGAGCGCTCGCGATTGATTAATTTCATACGCCGGCGCGTTCGCCACCGGCTGGACGCGGAGGACATCCTGCAGGAGGTCCTGTATTCCTTCGTCGCGGCGCTCCGGCTGCCGACCCCCGTGGAGAACGCGAGCGCCTGGCTCTTCCAGGTCGCGCGCAATCGTATCGTCGATCACCTTCGCAAGCGCCGGGAAGCCCTCCTGGGGGATGCCGATGGCCACTACGACGCCCCGGACATGCGCCTGGACCTGGCATGGCCGGCCGCCGATGGCGGCCCCGAAGCGCTGTACGCACGGGCCGCGCTGATGGACGCCCTGCAGGAGGCCCTCGAGGAACTGCCGCAGGCGCAGCGTGACGTATTCATTGCCCATGAACTCGAAGGCAGGTCCTTCAAGGACCTGAGTGAAGAGGCCGGAGTCAGCGTGAACACCTTGCTCGCCCGAAAGCGGTACGCGGTTCTGCACCTGCGCTCGCGCCTCAAGGCCGCGTACGACGAACTGGATGGTTGAAGGAGTGTGAATATGAGATGGAGAGCCCGGTTTTTGGGGAAGGCGGTTCTGGTTCTCGCGGTCGTGGCCTTGGCGGCGGCAGTGGTCATGGAGCTGTGGAACACCGTCGTCACCGGTGCCCTCACCGGTGCGCACCCGCTCGACTATGCCCATGCGTTGGGGCTTCTGGTCCTGTGCCGACTGTTGTTCGGAGGCTTCCGCGGTCGCAGTGGCTGGCATCGCGCCCGATGGGAGAAGTGGCAGGCGATGACGCCGGAAGAGCGCGAGGCGGTCAGTCGCAGATGGGGCGGGGGCGGGTGCGGGCGCGCCGCGCAGAGGGGGCATCACGCCCAAACGTCAAGCAATCGCGATGAAGGTGTGGGAGGGGCTTGAGGTTGAGAGGCTGCGAGATCATGGGCTCGGCTCTCGGCACCGCTGAGTTCAGCCGACAAGCGCTGGATCTGTGCCTGTCCCTTGACCGTCTTGGCCGACACGCAGGTCGTCCAATCGTCAAGCTGCTGCTTGACCTGGCGAATCTGATCATTCGCCGCAGCGATGTTCGGGTTTGATGGCGCGCTGGTGCGTGGCCAATTGACACCTCCAGTCGCACCGGTAATGGGGCCCAGTGACATGCGCGAAGCATCACTGCAGGGATAAGTCCCTACCTAAGAACCTGGTCTCAGTTCTGCCACTCGGGTAGCCCGATCCTGTTTCACCATAATCATCAGCGAGACGGGCGAGGGACCCTCAGGCCTTCCTGAGATCCACCGTCGAGAGGGGCAGCCGGCGCACCCGTTTGCCGGTGGCGGCAAACACCGCGTTGCATACGGCGGCGGGGGTCGGTCCCACGCCAGGTTCGCCGATGCCGCCCCAGCGCGGCCCGCCCGAGAGGTGCAGGTAAGTCTCGATCTTCGGCGCCTGCGACATTCGCACGACCTGGTAGTCGTGATAGTTGCTCTGCTCGACGGCCCCATCCCGGAAGGTGATGTGTCCGAACAGCGCCTGGCCGAGACCGAAGAGGGCGCCGCCCTCCATCTGCTGATGGATGGTGTTGGGGTTGGCGGCGTGGTAGCAGTCCTGAACCACCACCAAACGGTCGACCTTCACCGTGCCGCTCGAGTCGACCGTCACTTCGGCAACCTGGCCGGTGATGCTGCCATAGCACTCCATGATGGCGATGCCCCGTCCGCGTCCGGCTTTGAGCGCCGTGCCCCAGTTGGACTTCTCGGCCAGCATGTCGAGCACGCCGAGCCAGTCGGCGCGATCGAGGTGCGCCCGGCGGAATCGGTAGGGATCCTGACCGGCCGCGTGGGCCAGTTCATCGATGAAGCCTTCGATCATGAAGCCGTTCTGCGATGAACCGACGCCGCGGCAGAACGACACCGGCACATGCGTGTTGATCAGATTCGCCCCGACGCTCAGGTTCGGGATCCTGTAGGCGGTTTCCGCGATGCACTCGACCGCCATGGGTTCGACGCCCGGGAAGTGCGGGCCGGCCGGTCCCAAGCCCTTCAACAGCGAGGGCACGGCCACTTTCACGTCGAGCGCGTTGATCCTGCCGGCTTCATCGAGACGGGCCTTCCATCGTGTGGCGGCCTGGGGGCGGTAGCGGTCGTGGCGGATATCTTCCTCGCGGGTCCAGATCAGCTTGACGGGCTTGTCCACCGCCTTGGCCACGGCGACGCACTGGCTGGCTTCATCGGCCGACCCGCGCCGGCCGAAGCCGCCACCGACGAAGTTGACATGGACGAAGGTCTTCTCCGCAGGCATACCGGCGGCCGCCGCGACGCTCGCCAGCACGACCATCGGCGCCTGAGTCGAAATCCACACATCGACCCTATCCTTCTGCAGCCACACCGTGCAGTTGAGCGGCTCAAGTGCCGCGTGGGCCTGGTAGGGGGCCTCGTACAGCGCCTCGAGGAGCTGGCCTCCGGGCTTTGCGAGAGCCGCCTGGACATCGCCGTCCTTGCGGGCGGAGGCCATCGGGCCGTCGAGGCCGTCGCGGTAGATCTTGTCCAGATCGGCCTGCTGCACCTTGGCGGAGGCACCGACGTCCCACTCGATCTTCAGCGCATCGACCGCTTTCCTGGCGCGCCAGAACTGATCGGCGGCCACGGCCACCGCGTTGCCGAGCTTCACCACCTGGATGATCCCGGGGGCGCCCCGGATGGCGGTGTCATCGACCGACTTCAATGTGCCGCCGGGCACCGGGCACTGGATGATCGCGGCGTAGACCATCCCGGGCACTTCGGCGTCGATGCCGTACCTCGCCGAGCCGTCGATCTTGGGCGGAGTGTCGAGCCGCGGCATGGGCTTGCCCACCAGCGTGAACTGGTCGGGCG
Organism: Steroidobacteraceae bacterium; assembly: GCA_035506335.1. Taxonomy (GTDB): domain Bacteria; phylum Pseudomonadota; class Gammaproteobacteria; order Steroidobacterales; family Steroidobacteraceae; genus DAIDKA01. Next base: position 6,013 of record DATJPN010000097.1, read on the forward strand.
TCTTGATCTTCGGTTCCCTATCGAGCCTGATCGCCACCGCATCGGCGCAGACCGCACCGTACGTGACCTTGCGACCCGAGGGTGTGTGCTCGATGACGCTGTTCTCGCACCGGCATTCGGAAGCGTCGCAGTTCCAGCGGTGGGCGGCGGCCTTGAGCAGGCGCTCGCGGGCGCTGGCGCCGGCCTGCTGCATCATGGTCACCGAGGTGCGCAGTCCCTGGCTGCCGACCGTGAACATGGCGCCATAGACGTTCTTCTCGCGAAGATTGCGGTTGGCCGAGCCGTATTCGCACTTCACCTTCGACCAGTCGCAGCACAGCTCCTCGGCAATCAGCATGGCGAGCGCGGTGGTCGTTCCCTGACCCAGCTCATTGTGCGGCAACCGGACGGTGACAGTGTCGTCCGGGTCGATCACCAGGAAGGCGGAGAGCTCATGCGGCGGGATGACCTCGGGGCTCTGCAGCAGACCCATGGGTCTGGCCCGGCGGGGCTCCTCACCGAAGGTCACCGTCGGCAGGGTAAAGGAGAGGGCGAAGCCGCCGGCGGCGCTGGCCATGGTCGTTATGGCCTGGCGGCGGGTAAAGATTGAACTCATTTCAGGGGATGCACTCATCGTTCCTCCCTCCTTGATCTATATTATATCGGCCTTGGCACAGACGGGGCCTGCCATGAACAGCGTCGCCGCCCGGCAGCTCCTGCGCCAGGTCGCTCCCTTATCTTGCGCCGGGCGGCGGACCCCGAGCGAGTCTCTACCTCGAGTCAGGTTGCGCGACTCGAGCAGGGCGTGGTGCCGCCCTCGACGTTCGACTGTCAGTTCCTGCGATTCGGGGCGCGAAACCGTAATGGACCAGTGCAGGCGCTCGGCACATACTTCTCACGGCAATCGGCAACTCAAGGTGGTGCGTACGTTCATGCGTCTGACAAGAATCTGCGGTCTGGTCCGATGCGCCGCGGCATTCGTGCTGGGCACGATGGGGCTGGCGATCGCGCATGCGGGCGCTCCGGCCGCCGAGCAAGGTGGCACATGGGCATCCATTGCGAAACTCCCGGACTGGCAAGGAATCTGGGAACTGGACTGGCAGCACCATCTTCAGTTACTGGGCGGCGGGAGGCCCGATGCCTTGCTGCCCGCGGCTCAGGCCAAACTCGATTCATACCTGCGGAGTCAGGCGCAGGGGGAAAACCTGCAGAGTCAGGACGCCAATTGCCTGCCGACCGGAATGCCGGGAATCATGACCGAGCCCTACCCGATCGAGTTCCTGTTCAATCCGGGCATGGTGGTGATGGTCATCGAGACCTTCAGCCAGGTCCGTCACGTCTATACCAACGGGGAGACTCATCCGGCGGATCCGGATCCGGCATTCAACGGGCATTCGATCGGGCACTGGGAGGGCGATACGCTGGTCGTGGACACCGTGGGTGTGGATACGACGACGCAGATGGCGCCGGGTGTGCCGCACAGTGATCAGATGCACATCGTCGAGCGAATCCGCCGGGTCAGTGCCGATGAAATCCAGATCGAACGGACCATCACGGACCCTCAGGTACTGGCGAAGCCGTGGACGATGATCCTGCCCTACAAACGCGACCCGGGGCATCTGCGCGAATACGTCTGTGAGCAGAACAATCGGGATAGCGCCGACGCGCAGGGTCGTCCCGGCCAGCGGATCGACACGCCACAGCACTGACTCAAGCGACGTGACCCGGGAATATCCCGATCGAGTCGAGTTCGCGGCCACAGACAGCACCATCGTGGCGCTCATCGTGGCGTGCGCCATGTTCATGGCGCAGCTGGACGGGGCCGTGGTGGTACTGGCGATGCCCAGCATGGGCGGGAGCTTCCATGTGACACCGGTTGCCGTCACGGCCGGCATCACCTCCTATCTCATGGTGCAGGTGGCGGTCATTCCCGCGAGTGGCTGGATTGCCGATCATCTGGGTGCGCGACGGGTCTTTGCGGCTTCGATCCTGCTGTTTGCGGTGACCTCCGTGATGTGCGCCGCGTGCACCTCCATCGGGCAATTCACCGGTGCGCGGGCGCTGCAGGGGGCTGCTGCGGCCATCATGACGCCGGTCAGCCGGATCGTCCTGTTGCAGGCGACGCCGCGACATCTGTTGCTGCGGGCCAATACGATCAGCAGCACTTCCATGCTGCTGGCCCCGACCCTGGGTCCCGCCCTCGGCGGGCTGATCACCGAATACGCCTCGTGGCGGTGGATCTTCCTGCTCAATGTTCCGGTCGCCCTGATCGGTGCCGCCGCGGTCTGGAAGTTCATTCCGGCAGGGGGCGCGCTCCGCAGCAGGCCGTTCGACTTTCGCGGGTATGGTCTGTTCGTGCTGGTCACGACACCGATTCTGTACGCCACGGTGCTGCTGGGCGGGGAGCCGACGACGTGGCGGCTCCCGGCGGCACTGCTGGCGGGTGGACTGCTCCTGGGCGTGCCGACCTGGCGGCATCTGCGGGTCCATCCGCACCCCATCATTGCGCTGGATGTCATCGAGATCCCGAGCTACCGGATCTCGACTCTCACCGGCGGCGCGCTCGTGCGGCTGCCGATACGCGCGATGTCCTTCGTACTGCCGCTGATGTTCCAGCTGGCGCTGGGTTTCAGTGCGGTGGGCGCCGGACTGATGTTGATGGCGCTGAATGGCGGCGATCTGGTATTCAAGGGCATGGTTGCCCGCGTCCTGGAGGCGCGCGGCTATCGCAGGGCGTTAATCATCACGACGGCGCTGATGAGCGTCGCGCTGCTGGCCTGCATGGGATTCAATACCGGCACCTCCGTCGCGGTCATCGCCACTCTGCTACTGTTCGGCGGAATGTGCCGGTCGGTACTCTTCACCAGCCTCTCGACGCTGGCCTTCGCCGATGTGACCTCCGAGCAGTTGAGCTCCGCGTCCGTCCTATGGAACGTCGTGCAGCAGGCGAGCAATGGACTTGCGGTGTCGATTGCGTCCATCCTGCTCGCGCTCGGTCACTGGGGCTCAACGGGGTCGTCCACTGGGGTTCCAGCGC